>NZ_JBFUIX010000025.1:0-75358 GCF_056401635.1 Paenibacillus sp. P4_E11
GGGTATGTCCACGGGTTCAATACCCAACACCATCAAGGAGGCGCTCTAACTATGAAGTTTAAACAATCAGAAGGGCAAAATCAACGAATTGAACGAATTACCACTTCTCATCTGATCATTGGTACTGATATGGCCAAAGCAAGCTACGAACTATCGCGGGCTTGTCCTCACGAATCGACACCTCTCATTTAATAACATGAGTTAGACACCCCGTGTTGATCGATATAATCTTCATTGTTCGGTGCGATTCATCGGATATTTCAACTTGCTGATATAGCCTTTATGATGAATCTTCATTCCAGTCTATTTCAGCGGCGTAACCTGCATCATCTTCCGGTATTGATCGGGCGTCATCCCGACCTGCTTTTTGAACACGCGGCTAAAATGGGACAGGTGTTTGAAACCGACTTTGTAGCATACATCTGTTACGGTATTGCCGTAGCTGTGGAAAAACAATATTTTGGCCTGATTGACCCTGCGTGAGTAAATATAATCGAACACCGTCATGCCCGTCACCTCGCGGAACAGCTTCATCAAATGAAAGCGGTTTAGATGGAGGACGGCCGCCATCTGGTCGAGCTCGATATCTTCCGCGAAACCTTCCTCAATATATGCGATCATCCGCTGCACATGCCGCTCCCGGTCCGTTACGTTGGCGCGTGCAAACTCCATATCGACCTGACATTTCTCATAGATCAGCATCAACAGATCGAAGAAAGCGCTCATCAGCCTGTTCCGGTTAATGACGTCGTTTTTATAATAAACTTTGTTGATACGCTCCAAAATGTTCTCGAATTCCGCTTTCGATTCCGCATCGAGGCGGATATGATGGTTTCCGAGCAGCTCGAACGGCCTGAGCGGTCCGCAAGCAAGCAGACTAGGTCCGAACAGCTGAATCAGGTGCGGATTAAACGAAAACATCGTACGTACATATTCTGAAGAAGGATCTACTTTCGGACAATGGCGGGTCATGCCGTTCATAATGATCAGATCGCCGGACTCTAAGGGAATGATCCGGTCTCCGATCAAATAGTCGCACCGTCCGCTATGAAAATAATAGATTTCGTACTGGGAATGAGAGTGAAAAGAAGTAGTGACGGGGAAATAACTCCATTTGTAATAATATTCGGTGAACATCCGGATAGGATTAGACTTTGGTTTCATTCCGATGACATCCTCCTTTTTACCCGTGCACGGTCATCATGTTCCTGTATTATATCACATCTGGCTTGGGCGAAAAGCGGGAGCATGAGCCGGGGGCCGACCACCGCCCGATGCCGGTGCCGATGACGGGGCCTACTTAAAATGCCACTGACAGTTAAATGAACCGCCAGCCTTCCCATTCATGTCTAAAGCCATCGGACGGAGTGCTGTGCTATATTTATGTATGAAATCGCTTGCAGGATCAGGGTATGAATCTTGGATCTACAGGAGGGAGCATATGGAACAAGAAGAGAGCACGCGTCCGTTGGCCATCAGCCGCAGAAAGCTGCTCGCATCCATGGGAGTGCTCGGGATTACCGTGGGCGCGGGAGGCTGGAGTGCGGTTGCGGGTTCGGTTACGGAAAGCACCTACTCCGGACGTCCGGGAAATTCGGGCCATCCGGGAACGCCCGGTTATTCGGGCGGTAAGCCGGGAAGCCCGGTGCCGAACGACGACTCGTCATGCGGTTCATGCCTGAATATTACTGCTTCCCCGTATAACGCCGTACCGGGCGGGACGGTCGACGCTACCGCGGCGTTCGTTCAAGCGCTGGTCGATGCGGGAGAAGGCGGCTGCATCTACGTTCCGGCGGGGGATTATTTGGTTAGCGCCGGATTTACGGTCTCCTCCAATTACGTCAAGCTGACGGGAACCGGAAAGCTGATCCTGGGCGATTCGATAAGGCTGAACGGGGATGCCTTCACTTGCAGCGGGCTCCGGTTTAAAGCAGCGAATACGACAAGCCAGATCAGAGGGATCCGGGCGGATACGACGGCAGCCGGACGCATGATCGAGCGGATTACGATCGAAAATTGCGAATTCGAGGATTTCTTCTACGCAACCGATTTCCGTGGAAACACAACCCATACGGTCGCCGATATCGCCGTCTTGAACTGCAAGTCGACCGCCCCTGTCGGCAAAAACGCAGGACATTTTCAAAACGTGTTTACGACCAACACTGTCTACAGCGAAAACAAGTGCTACCACGGGCAAAATGCGACCAGCTACAACTTCCTCGGGTCTAACGGGAAAATCAAAATTATCGGCAATTACGACTATAACAATTCTTACGGTTCGTGCGAGATCGAGAATTGCCCGAATGCCGAGGTAATCGTAACGGCGAACAATTTCGAGAAGAAGCTGTGGATCGACGACAGCTCCACCGTAGTGATCGACGGGAATATCGTGAAAGAGCTAATATTCGTCACCGTTCAGGACAATGATTGCGACAAGTTGGTAATCTCTAACAACATTACGGGCCGCATCTTCCTGTCGAGCTTCAGCACTTACCGGGCGGGCAAAATTAAAAATGCGGACATTAGCCACAACCAGATAATCGGTCCGGGAAGCTGGGGCATTTTCATCAGCGGCGCTTATACGGAAAGATGCCGGTTCAAAGACAACCGGATCGCCGCGTCGGTCTTTACGCAAGGGTCGGTCGGAGTCGGACGGGCAGCAGGACTCGATCTGGATATCGTGGACAACGACATTAACGGTCCGGTCATATTCAGCAGCTCGGGCGGCAGCATCCGGTTTTACGGCAATCGCGGCTATACTTTGACCGGCAATACCGACTCTGCGGTTATGGAAAAGCTGTATCATTCCTCCGGCTCCTCGCTGCAAGTCGCGGACGTGAAGTTCATTCGCTCGCAGCAGATCGTCGTTCCGGCGTCGTCGACGGTTTCGGTTACATTCGAACTGTCGTCCATAGCTGCCAATGCGGGGAAATGCTCCCGAGTCACGTTTTCCTCGAAGCTTGGGACGACGTCAGCGGTATTTGACGCCAGCGAGCAGCGCGTTCTTATTACAAACCAGGCAGGCAGTATACAAATCTCGCCGGGACCGCTGCAGTCTGTGCTGGGAAATGCCGCATCCAATTTTACTTCAGCCTTCGCTCTGGGTAACGGAGGGACAGGACTGCAGGTACAGTTGACGAACCCGAACAGCCAGAGTCTCGCCGTTCGGATCGCGATAGAAGAATACGAACCGGTAACTTAATTCAAAACAGTTAACTACAAGGGGTGTCCGTTATGATTAAAAAAGCTATAAACGGTATTGTTGCAGCAGTGCTTGTATCCACGCTGCTGGTCGCATGCGGGGGGAAGGACCAAGCCGGTGTTCAGGGAGAAAACGTTCAGCAGACGGCGAAGAAGGAAGATCCGATCGAGCTCGTCTTTTATGACGGCGGCGGCGACTGGCCGGCCGAGAGGTTCGAGAGAGAGATCGCTGGTCCGGTCAAACAAAAGTTTCCGCACATTACGCCGAAGTTCGTGCCGATGACGAACGGGAAAAAAGTGCAGGAGATGATTACGGCCGGGGAGCAACTGGACCTCATTTTCTCGTCGACCGGTCTCGTTTACAACAATTTGCTCCAGCATGAGCTTCAAACCGATATTACGCCGCTCATTCAGAAATACAAGTTCGATCTGAATAAACTCGAGCCGGCGGTTGTCGATCAGATGAAGCTGCTGGGCGGGGGCGGCATGTACGGGCTGCCGGTATTCATGTCGCCTGCGACGGTGTACTACAACAAGGACATTTTCGACAAGTTCGGGGTTCCCTATCCGAAGGACGGGAATACGTGGGACGACCTGTACGATCTGGCCAAAAGGCTGACGCGGGAAGAAGGAGGCGTCACGTATCGCGGGCTGTTCATATCCGCCCAGCATTTCATGAGGCTGAACCCGTATTCGCTCAAGACATTCGACCCGACCACTCAGAAGGCGTCCTATTCCGAGGAAAAGTGGAAAAAGCTGTTTGATAATTTGACCCGTTTTTATACGCTTCCGGGTTATAACATGAATGGCAATCTGACGAATGTAACGAATCAGCGCAATGCGTTCATTAAAGACCGGACGGTAGCGATGTGGATTCCGGTAAGCACGCTGCACACGGCTCAGGAGCTGGAAGGCATGAACTGGGATTTGGCGACGTTCCCGGCGATGGCCGACCAGCCCGGCGTAGGACCGCAGCCGTATCCGAATGCGTTCTGGCTGACGAATACGAGTAAGTATAAAGATCAGGCGTTCCAGGTGATGGCTTACCTTGCTTCGGAGGAGTTCCAGCTGTCCGGCGTGAAGCGGGGAGAGTTTTTATCCGCGCTGAAGAGCGAGGAGCTAAGAAAAGTGTTCGGCCAAGAGGCGGCGATGTATAAAGGGAAAAACAACAAAGCAATCGTGCCGGCCAAGTTCGCTCCGGCGGCACCGATCGGAAAATCCAACAGCATCGCTGAAGGTAACCTGCTTATAGGCTTCAACAATGTCATCCTCGGCAAAAAGGACGTCAACACCGCCCTGCGGGAAGCGGAGGAAGTGACGAACAAAAAGATTCAGGAGGAGCTGAAAAAATAGAGCTGGCCTGCAAGGCCAGCACACTTTGATATGATGAGGGCAAATTAACAGTCCGCGCGCGACTGACGAATCAAGTGGGGTACCACAGGGGAGCGCACGGAAGGGACAACTGCCGCTCGTTTACACGAGAACGGCGATCTGTTAGGCTTCTGGAAACCCGGCTTGGGAACGGAGGAGTCTTGGATGAAGCTGAAGACTTATTCCGAAACCTGGTCCAGCCAAAGACTTCGCTAATACAAAGGGCACGCATGGTATCGGACGGAAGTAAAGGTAGACTAGAAGTTCGACAACGGCAATCCGATTCGCCTTTGGTTCAGCAGCATCGATGAGTCAGCCAGGGTCTGGATGAACGGACAAGAACTGCCGTTAGTGAAAAAGGGCAGCGGATTAACGTCGCCATGGGAGTTTGACGCAACAAGTGGTTGTATCCAACTAATCTGCCTTTGGCCAGTAATTAAACCCAAATAGGAAAAGCCTGTCAAGGTCAATTCGTGCCATGACGGGCTTTTCCCTTATTCCAAAAGGAGAGAGGAGTCGTCCGTCAAAAACCGCGAGAGGTTTTATTTGGAAGTGGACGTGTATTCGAACTGGATCATGCTGATCGCCGAGGAGGGACTTTTTGAGTATGAAATCGTAGACATGATTGGGTTCGGACAAGCGTTGTAGAGTAAAGAAACGTTACGGACTATTTGAAACAACTGATCGATCCGCGCGATCCGTCGGACTTCATTCGCAAAAACCATCTGCTTGCTGACATTTGGCTGCTCTGCTGCCAGGAAGCGGTTTACCTGTGCCTATCTGTTTCACGTCATCTTCGTGCTGCTCTTCCATCCGAAGAACTGGTTTCGGCTGCTCGAAAGCCACAAAGACGAGGCGATTCCCGGCGAAGGTCATAAATGACGGCTAAATTTCCTGTGTGTCTGACTAGATGACACCGCCATTATTGTTGATTTTTTCGATCAGTCTCGTTTTGGAATCTTCCAAATGTCCTTGAATAGCGGCTTTTATCTCTGCAAGATGACCGGTTTTAAGAACCTCGGTGATTGCCAAATGTTGATGGATGGCGGAGGTGACCATCTCCTTGGAAACCAAAGCGTTTTTATACAATAAGAAGCGATAGTTCATTAAGTTTTTATAGATGGAGATGTTTTTCAAGTTACCACCTAGCTTAATAAATTTCAGATGAAAGGCCAAATTGTAGTCATGCTGCAGGTATTCTTTCAAACTCATGGTTTCCAGGTCTCGTAAGGATTGCCGGACGATATCCTCCATTTGGTTGATCTCAACAAGCAGTTGTTCCTTCGTGCGTGAGGCTAATTTATCGACGACCCAGTACTCCAGCATAAGACGGGTATCCATAATATCTATGACATCCGATAGTTCAATGGGTTTCACGAAAGTTCCGACTTTCGACACGGTTGTAACCAAGCCGTCCATCTCTAACCGGTTTAAGGCGTCTCGTATCGGGGTTCGACTTACGCCAAGCTGCTCTGCCAGTTCTGGTATATATAATTTTTGATTCGCGCTGAATGTTCTTTCAATGATTCGTTGTTTCAAAATGTGGTAGGTTTTATCCCAAAGGTTTGAGTTATCTATTTTCGGTAAATTCATTTCATTGTCTCCTTCTAAGCTATAGATCTTGACGGATTTATTTGGAAAACATATAGTATGTTGTATACAACATATCAGTTAAAAGGGCGATTGTAAATGGTTGAGCAATTGAGTGAAGGAGGATCTCATTGAATGAAATACGAGAAGCCAATCAAGCCCCAAGAGATGAAGCAGGTTGTCCTTTACAAGAATCCGAACGAATTTTGCTCCTGGCCCTTTAACGGCGGGATGTGGAAAATCAACAAAAACAACATACTGGTCGCATTTATGAACATTTCCTGCGATTATTCCATTCCCTTAACGATTAATCATGACCGAGTCGAAACATTCGGGAAAATCATCTCGGTTCGTACTCAGGATGGCGGCCTTACGTGGAGCACCCCTTCCGAGCTGGCTGACAACAATAAGTTAAACGATGAGCTTCACTATGGTAAGATTCATTCGTTTACGGAAGGCTACGACTTCAATGATCCCAATACTTTGCTGGAGTGCTGGTGCACACCCAACTCGGGAGTCGATAATGCACAGCCGTGGATCAAGATGTCAAGAGACGCAGGAGAGTCATGGAGCGAAGCGGTTATGCTACCGGATTGCGGCATTCCCCGCTATCAAGGCAGACCTTCTTACATCGTAAGGCCCGATGGAGTCGTTCTCCTTTTCTTAACCGCTAGGCCGAAAAACAATCCGCATGACCGTCCTGTCGTATTTGCTTCCTTTGATGAGGGGCGTAATTGGTCACTCGTATCGTTGATGCCGGGGAGTAATGAGTATAGGGTCATCTGTCCCTCGCCCGTCATTTTGGAGGATGGCACAATATTGGTTGCAGTCCGATGTAAACCTTCCATGGTGGCTGCTTGGGATGAGCTGTACGCGTCGGATGACGGGGGACTTACTTGGCGCTTTGTTTCTAGAATCAACGACCATGGGGATACCGTTCATTTGACGCTTATGGAGGATGGCCGATTGTTCGCCGTGTGTGGTTATAGACGCCCGCCATTCGGCATCCGCGCCCGGGTTAGTGAGGACGGCGGACTCACTTGGGGACCCGAGCTAATCCTTCGCGATGACGGTGGCAGCATTGATATTGGGTACCCGAGAGCGGTTGAAGTGAGACCGGGTGAAATGCTGGCTTCGTACTATTTTAATGACGCCAGTGACCCTATCCAGCAAAGAGGCGGCGTACGTTATATAGGCGGCACCCTAATAAAACTGTAAGTCAGGTGGAAAAGCAAGGAGCCATCCCTTTCGTAGTTGAAAGAATGGCTCCTTTTTGATCAAACTAAATTAAAAATCAAAGTTGTCCGGATCTGGACCGACTCGATGATTCTGGTTCAAACCATCAATCCGAGCCAGATCTTCTATTGACAGATCAAAGTCGAATATCGCTGTATTTTCGATGATTCGATGTTCTTTAGTAGATTTGGGAATCGTCACAACACCATGTTGTAAGTCCCAACGGAGAATAATTTGGGCAATAGATTTGTTATATTTATCTGCGATTTCTTGTAAGATAGGGTGATCCAACAGCTGACCTTGCATTAATGGAGACCATGCTTCCATTTGAATGCCCTGTTCTTTGCAGTATATCATCAACTCATTCTGAGTTAATTGTGGATGGAATTCCACTTGGTTCACCATGGGTTTAATTGTAGCTTCCATCATTAGTTGTTCAAGATGATGGATTTGGAAATTGCTTACTCCAATGGCTTTTACACGTCCTTCTTTATATAGGGTTTCTAGAGCCATCCACGCCCCGGTATACTTACCTTCTACAGGCCAATGAATCAGGAATAAATCGAGATACTCCAAACCAAGTTTATTTAAACTTGTTTCGTAGGCAGCCAGTGTAGACTCATAGCCCAGATCGGCATTCCACACTTTTGAAGTAACAAAGAGCTCTTCTCTAGGAATTCGGGTTTCAAGAATGGCTTCATGAATTCCTTGTCCGACACTCTTTTCATTGCCATATATAGCTGCTGTATCGATACTGCGATAACCATGTTTAATGGCTGATTTTACAGCATGGATCAATTCAGAACCTTCTTCTACTTTAAATACGCCGAGCCCAAACCAAGGCATCTCAATACCATTGTGTAAGGTTGTTGTGTCTTGTAAATGTTGTGCGATCATAAAATAACCTCCTAAATTTGTTGATTCATCATTAAGCAGCCTGGTGTTTGAGGTTTGCCTCATCCTTTCTTTCCAAAGCACGTGCCCTGCCGGTTAAGATTACGGCTCCGAGAACCATCAATGCTCCCACCCACGCTGTATGAATAAGTCCAATCGAGTCTGTAACTACTCCACCCAACAATGCCCCAATTGCAATCCCAGCGTTAAACGCAGCAATATTGACAGCAGAAGCTACATCTACCGCTTTCGGTGCATAACGTTCAGCCAACATAACCACATACACTTGTAAACCCGGTACGTTCATAAATGCTAACAATCCCATAAAGAAAATCGTAATCAAACCGGCAACTTTAAACGGCACGGTGAACGTTAAGATGAGGAGTACAATGGATTGTATAACAAACATATAGAACAAGGCAGAAACAGGTTTGCGGTTAGCAGCTTTTCCTCCAATAACGTTGCCTATGGCTATAGCAATTCCGTATACAAGAAGAATGATCGCTACCGTTGATTCCTTAAATCCGGTTATGTCGTGAAGCAATGGGGATAAATAAGTAAAGACGACAAAGGTGCCTCCGTACCCTATGGCAGTAATGGAGAATGCAAGAAGCAAACGTCCATTAGTAATAAGCTTAAGCTGAGTGCGAAGCGGTGTTTTGCTTCCTCTGCGCAAATCGGAGGGAATCAAAACCATATTGGCTATGAAGGCCAGTATGCCGATGACAACAATCCCGATAAAAGCAGCCCGCCAACCCAATTGTTGCCCGATCAGCGTACCTAATGGCACTCCTGTAACGGTGGCCACAGTGAGTCCAGAGAACATAATAGCTATAGCGCTAGCCCTGCGGTTCTCAGGTACGAGGTCGGCCGCGATGGTAGAGCCAATCGACATGAATACACCGTGTGACAAGGCAGAGATGACGCGAGCTACCAGTAGTACGCTAATCGTACTCGAAGCTGCGGCAAGGCTATTGCCCACAATAAAAACAAACATAATCCAACCTAATAACGTTTTGCGCGGGATATTAGAGGTTAAGGACGTTAGGACAGGGGCTCCGAATGTTACCCCCAAAGCATACAAAGTAACCGTTAATGCAGATGTTGAAACCGATATATGGAAGTCTTCAGAGATAAGGGGCAACAGCCCCACACTGATGAACTCTGTTGTTCCAATCGCAAAGGCGCTTATTGCTAATGCAAGCAGTGCCAACATACTTCTCCTTGGATCCAATGTCATTTGTAACACAACTCCTACAGTATGGTATCACCGGCCGGTAAATGATATTATGAGTTAATTAAGCACAAATGAATAGTACGTACTTTTAAGTGATATAGGAACTTAAAAGTACTATACACACTAAAAAGTGCCTATAGTCATATTGGGGAGGAAGAGACTGTGGTCCAAAAAAAATATAACATCTCAGTGGAAGCGACACTCGAAGTGATCGGGGGAAAATGGAAATGTGTAATCCTCTGTCACTTAACACATGGCAAAAAACGAACAAGCGATTTAAAACGTATTATGCCCGCAATTACGCAAAAAATGTTAACTCAGCAACTGAGAGAACTAGAACAAGATGGCATATTGAATCGGATTAGCTACAACCAAGTTCCACCAAAGGTTGAATACGAGCTGAGCGAATATGGATGGAGTTTGAAATCGATATTAGATTCCTTATGCGCTTGGGGGGAAACCCATATTATTAAAGAGTACGGTGATAAGTTTGCTGTATTGGAGGATAACATTTTAAATAACAGTGAACATGTAGAAATATAGGGCATTTAAGCAGATGATCGATATATAAAGTAGGAGCCGCAGTTATGAGAAAAGCAATCATCACTGTTGTAGTGTTAAGTATCCTTACCATGGGATGCAAACACAGTGACAAACCCGTTGAACCTATTGATGTAACAGCATCCGGGTTACCTATTGCAGTACCAACTCCTTCAGCTTCTCCGGCAGCAAAGGTCAAAGCAGTGGAGCAAATCGTGTTTACAGAGAAGGAACCGGACCTTACATTCGAGCGCATCAGTAAGCTAATCCGCGACTACCAACAGAAGCTGATTCAAGCTATTAATACCAACACGTTTTCCACTGTAGAACCGTATCTAGCACCAGGCAGCAGCTTATACACGTCCCAAAAAGAACTAGTTGCGAATCTTTACTCTAGGAAAATCAAAGAGCGTTTCGTAGCTACGGAGATTTACGGATATTACGTCGAGAAAGACCGTTACAAAGTGGAGGTCACGGAGAGGATTGAAGTGGATCATCCGGATCGGGCCCCGAGAATTAATGAGTACCAGTGGTTCTACACCGTTCAGCAAGTTGAGGGGAAACTGTTGTTAAGCAGGTTGGATGGATGGACTACATATAAGCAGGATATGGACCAACGTAGCGGTAGTGTAAAGGCGGACGGGTATTATGTGGAGGAACTGCTTCACAATTATCCCAAGATTCTTGAGAAGGCCATCAATACGTTGGATATAACAGAGATTAAGCGGTTTTCGAAGAATGAAACGGTTTTTGCGAAGCAGAAGGAGCTGATTATGGAGCTCAGACGCAAAGGAGCCGACTATTCCTTACAAGCCTCTTCCGTTCAAGAGGACTGGAATACATTATCGTTTGTCCAACAGCTTTATTACCAATATACGGATATAGACAGCAGGAAACAAAGCGGATCACAAAAGCTATTCTTCCAAATGGACGAGATTCGGGAACATTTTCAAGGTTATGCGGTCATCGGTTATATGCAGAATGCGAGTATAGAATCGGATATTGCTAAGTCTGGTTCCGTAATCAGCTACCAGATCGCAACCATTCATCCCACCATGCCGGAGTACTTGTTTAAGGTGTATGGTCGCGCCAATAGTCCGAAACCAGGTAGTCTGTACAATGCGGATAAAATAGAAGTCTATAACGCAGGACAGAATGGCCGTCTTATTCAAGAAATCCAGTTCAAACCGACCCATACGTGGAATGGCAGGAGCTTGGGTGTAATCATTGAAGATATGAATTTTGATGGATACCTGGATATCCGAATTCAGTCTGGAACTCCGGCTGGACCTAATATTCCTTATTTATATTGGCTTTGGGATCCGAAATCATCTACATATGTCGCTAATCCCAACCACGAGCAAATCATGTCTCCAGCGTTCGACTCAGATAGTCAGACGATCCAGTCTTCTATTCGCGAGTCTCCTACTTTTTACTCCGATCATACATACAGGTACATAGATGGTATTCCGATTCTTATCAAACGGATTGAGAGAGAAGCTGATACCGAGAAAAAGGTATGGCACATCACCATCAAAGAACTTGTCAACCAACAGTTGAAAGTGACTGGGCAGTATGAGGAAACGTTATCGGGGAGGTAAGGAAGTAATATAGGTGGCACCCTTATAAAACTGTAGGTCAGGGGAAGTCTGTGGAATTTCAAACTTGAGAATCCTGCAAAAGTACAAGATTTTGGATCGGTTTACATCCGAATGTTCGATATTGTTGCGAAAGCTCAACATTCTTAGCCATAGTTTGGGCGAAATCGAGATTATGTCGATAAAATCCTGCACTTTTGCATCATTCCGGAATTAGGAGATGCCACTTGGAAGACGTAACGCCTTAATAGAAACAAGAACAAGAGAGCCAAGTACGGCTCTCTTGTTTGTGTGACGGGCAGTCCTGCCTGCAGTGAGATCCGTTAAAATCATCGGCAATGGGCTAGAGGTGGGGATCAGCAGGCTTAGGAAGCGGATGCCGATTCCTGGCCAGAACGCGCCGCTTTCTTCCCTAGGACACCGCCGAACAGGAACGTCCCGAGCGAGAGCGCCAGGCAGACTGCCGAGAAGATGCCAATCGACGAATATCCGCCAAGCTGGACATAGAGCAGGCCAGCAATCCAGGCGCCGAGCGTGTTCGCGCCGTTCATCGTCGAGTTGGCCAGACTCGAGATCGTTCCCCGGATGGAGGCGTTCAGCGAAGTGAGCGCCCCCATGACGATCGGGAAAATAATCCCGAGTGTCGTGAAAATGATCAGATAGGCGATCGTCACGATAGGGAGGTTCGGCAGATTGGGCATAACCGTGTAAAGTACGATGAGCATCGACATTCCTACTATCACCGCATTCGCATGGCCTAGCTTACGAGTCATATAAGAGCTAATCATGCTTCCCAGCAGAGTGCCGAATCCGAGGGACATCATCACGGTGCCGATCTGCCCAATTGGAAGCTCGAAGCGATCGGCCATCCACTTGCCAACGAAAGCGAATGCGGTACCGCTCCCTAAGTGCAGGAGCAGGTAGGCAAGGAAACCGCTCCTTGCCTTGCCGCTCGTGATCAGCGGGACATATCGGCGAAGAATTGACGTCCGCTCACGCGTACTAGGTTTCATGTCGGGCAGCGAGTAGAAGGCGACGGCGATGAGCAGTAACGAAGCGGTTCCAATCGTCCAGAACGGAACGGACCAATGGGCGGCCGCGAGCCAGCTTCCGATCGGCACGCCAAGCGCCTGGGAAGCGGCAAGCCCGGCGAAGGCGATGCCCATCGTCTTCGGTATTTTGGCCGCAGGCATGACAGCGGGAATGGAAGCCCATACCTGGGGGGCCGTGAACGCCGCGCTGACACCGGCAATGAAGCGGAACAGGCACATCGTCCAGAAGCTGTCCGCGAATCCGCATAGGATCGTCGAGACGGAGAATCCTAGCAGGCCGCACAGCAGAACGGTCCTGCGGTTCCAACCGTCGGACAGAGGCCCGGCGATCAAGGCGAAGATGGCCGAGCCGAGGGTGTAGGCGCCAAGCATCCATCCGGCGATTCCCGTCGACACGCCGAATTGCGTCTGTAGCGTTGGGAGCAAGGGCGAGATGAGGAACGTATCCGTTCCGATCATGAACATGATCAGAAAGAACAGTACGGTGTATTTACGCATGGTCGATCACTCCTAATGGTTTGATGTTGGTTGCGATTTCTATCGTAAGGTATAATGGTGACAGAATGTGTCATAAACCCAACTATTCATAAAAAAGGGGTGATCGGGATGCCCAAGTCCAAAAGACTGATGGAATTGATGATGACGGTCAACCGGAAGCGGCGGTTCAAGGTTCAGGAGCTTGCCGACGAATTCGGCGTTTCCAAGCGTACGATTCTAAGGGATTTGCAGGAATTGAGTGAGCTGGGGGTGCCGCTCTACTCGGAAGTAGGTCCGCACGGGGGTTATCAAGTAGTAAGAGAGAGGGTGCTGCCTCCGATCGCATTCACGGAGGAAGAGGCCGTGGCGATGTTCTTTGCGGTGCACGCCTTGCGCCATTACTCCTCGTTGCCGTTCGAAGCGGAATCCGCCTCGGCGTTGAACAAGTTCTACCTCCATATGCCCGGGGACGTCCGGGACCGAATCGACGGAATGAAGAACCGGGTCGACTTCATTACGCCGACAAGGCGGGGCGATGCCCCCTGCCTGGCCATTCTTCTCGACGCAGCTGTACATCGGAAGGTGCTTGCTGTCGAATACGAGTCGAAGGAGGAGGGGACGAGTAGTCGTCGGATTCAGCCGGTCTGCATTTACGCGAACAACGGTTTCTGGTATTGTACCGCCTATTGTTTCCTGCGCCAGGGCTTCCGTGTGTTCCGGTGCGACCGGATTCGTGATGCGGCGTATGACACGTCCGGCACGGAGCCGCTCGATATAGGCGACGTTAACCTCAGCCGGCGTGAGGCTGCAGTGCCGAGGGAGCCTGTTCGCCTTCGTGCTGAGCTAAGCCGGGCCGGCGTCCAGCTTTGCGAAACCGAGCTGTGGCTCGCTCCTATGCTACTCGTCCGCGAAGACGGAAGCGGCTCGATTGATAAGGACGTGTCCCGAGCGGACATCCCTTTTTACACAAAGTTCTTCATTGGACTAGGGGATGAGGTCGTCTTGCAGGAGCCGATGGAATTGAAGGATGCGATCCGGAGGAAGCTATCTCAGATGCTCGCCCGATACCAACAAGAAAACTCAGTTGATTAGTTACCACTACAGATAGCGTGAGAACCGTATCGCAAATGACGGCAAGTTTTTTGGGGGCTGGGCGCGGCTCCATCCCTTCTGAAAATGAAAATGACCCCTTGAGAAAGGGGTCACAGTACTGGGTGTTATGAAGTTCTAATCGACGCTATGCTGCTTCGGTTGCAAGCTCTGCAAGACGTTCCATGACATTGTCGCTAAATAAACCGCCATGATAGCATATAACCGATTCGATATCGAATTCGGACAGCTTCGCGATTGAAGCTTGAGCGGTTGTTCGATCCAGTGTCGTTTCGGGATCAGCACCCCATAGCTGGCTATCCCGTACTACGAGGGCATCCCCGGCAATCAAGGTGCGTGATGGTTCATGATAGAGACTGACATGGCCTGGTGTATGGCCTGGCGTATCGATAACGACGATGCCTCCACACAAGGGGAGACGCTCACCGTCCGCAATGACATATTGTTAGACCATTCATAATTGCCTCCTCGAACGCTATTGTAATCCCTGTACCTAAGTACAGAGTCAACCGTAAAATTTGAATAGTTGGCCTGACGAATATAGAATACACTGCTTCTAGCAAAATTCTACTCCGAATCAACCTCTACTGCCACGTCTAATCCATGAACTCACAATCACGAACGGAATAGCTATATCAGCAATGCGCAATGGCCGCTCAGTCCGAGAGTTTTTCGAACTGAGCGGTTTTCTTTTTCAGGTCCGATCCGAGTTGTTCAGATTTTGTTCAGATTATCTATGCGCGATGTTAGGAGTTTGTTCAGAACGATATGCTACGATAGTCCCAATTGTTTGCTAGGAGGAGAGGCTTTGAGTAGGGATAGGCATGACAGAAAAGGATGGAAGAAGCGAGGACGCAAGGGGCTGCTGCTCCTCACGATGCTGCCTCTCTTGGGCGGCTGTGTGATGACGAATGTATCCGAGGTGGAGCTGTGGATGGAGCCGGGCCTCGTACAGGCTCAGGATCAGATCCATGTGCGTTATTCGGACGGGACTACGGCTTCAGTGATCGATTATCTGGGTGAGATCCGGGCCGACGATCTCGGGGTGGAGAAACGGTTCGCATCCTATCAGGCCCACACGGATCCGACCAAGACGATCGTCGGCATGTATGTGACCGATGGAACTGTGAGCTGGGTACCGGCGTTTCACTTCACGAAGCGCGGCTTATTCAGCAAACAGATCGCTGTGGATCGCGCCGGCTGGGAGAAGCCGACGATCGCGGCGGCTAGCGTCCGGGTGACGCAGTTCACTCCGGATCCCACCATGAAGGGCGTGTACTCGCTCGTCGTACAGGTCCTCGGAGCGGACGGACGGCCCGTCGACGGACTGACGGAATTGTTTGCGCACTCCAATGCCTCGAACGTGCGGTTCATCGACGCGGATACGCTCGATAGTAGTGTGCGCGTGCAAAGTCAATCAGTCGCTGCAGTTGGCGGACAGGCCTCGCTTAAGCTCATCTCCGCGCAATCGAAAGGTATATTGACGAAAGAGGAGGTGCTGGCGGCGCTATCGTATGCATCCGGCGCGCGCGCGCTGACGAGGGAGACGGTCGCTCAGCCAGCACCTGTTACCGAAGCGGAGGGCACGGTGAGGCTCGTCGTAGGACAAGCTCCACTCAGACTAAGCTTGACCGATCTGGGGATCGAGCCGATCGTGAACTTCCCGCTGCGCCAAGAGACGGTGACGACCGGCGTGTACGGAGCTCCGACCTTGACTACCACGGTCTATGGGGGCATCACTCGTTCGCTCATGGGAGCGGACTCCCAATCGCCGGGCATCGTGCAGGCGACGATAGACGGTGGCGGACTAACGCTGATCCCGGTCTCTGCCGGGCGGACGACTGTCACTGGCACGGTCTATGAGAACTATTTTAGTACGGTATCCGCTTCCGTCTACCAGCTTCCTACTACATATCGGACGTTACTCCTGCCGATATCCGTCTCGCCTGCTGCGGGTGTAAATGTGGGGACACCGGTTCGCACTATCCTGGAAGGGACATCCATCTCGCTGCCGGCTGCGGGGCCGTCTCCTTCTGCCAGCTTAGGCTTCCGTGAGGAAGTGCTACCTGTCCGGTACCGCTCGGGCAGCGGCGGAGTAGAGGCCTTTGCCGATTCTGCCGTCTTGGATGAATTGACTCGCGTGCCTTCTTCGGGCAGCAGAGCCCTGGTATTTGCCCTTTCGAGCGGGGATCAGGCGGCAGCATCGCTAACGTTGCAGCCGGAGCAAGTGGGTTGGCTGAAACAATTTATGATCGACAGCCCGGGCCTGACGGCTATGGTGTTCCGATATCGGAGTACGGACGCCGTGCTTCCGGTCGGTTTGATCGAGCGTGTTGCGGTCGGTCTTGGTGTCCGTATGACGATCCAACTGTCAGAGGGTAGCCCTGGATCAGCTTCCCAATCGATCATACTCTCTCCGGATGATAGGTATTTGAGCTATCTCGGCAGAGACGGATTGACCGTCGGTGCTGAAGGGGCTGTAGCTCGGGTACAAGTGGTATCCGCGTCCGAAGGGCGGCAACCGTAATGACGGATATCGTCCTGTATGCCCAACATTTCGAATCGGTGAAGACCTGCCTTACCCAGATCCGGCTATATACGGATGCCGCCTACCGTGTTCTCCTCGTGCTGGAGCGGGGACAGACGGAGATGGAGGCATGGTTCGGCCGGGACACCGAGCTGCAGCTTGTCTGGGTCGACAGCCCTTCCAGTGTTGCGGATGCGTATAATGCAGGGGCCCGGCACGCCCTCTCCTCCCATATCGTCTTCATGCGGGATCATGCGCTCGTCTCCGAGGGTTGGCTGGAGAAGCTGCTTGCCTGCATGGATAGCTATGAGGATGCCGCGTTCGTAGGACCGGTAAGCAATGGTGTCAGCGGGCCTCAAGGGATTCCGGTGAGCCTGGAGGATAGGGGCGATTACCGCTCCCTCTCGAAGGGGTTGGACATGATCCGCAGCGGGCAGAGTCAATTTACGGTGAAGCTGCTCAGTTTTTTGATGCTGGCGAAGCGTGAGGTCTTCGAGCGGATCGGCGGCTTTGACCCCCGTTACACACTCGAGGGTTATGAAGATGACGACTTGTGTTATCGTGCGCTCTTGTCGGGATATGGGCTGTACTTGGCTATGGACTGTCTGGTTCGCTGCAAGCGCGACTACGATTTGTACCCTGATCGCCCGGGTTGGTATGATAGCACCTTGGCTATGAACCGGGAGAGGGCTCACCAAAAATGGGGCAAAGATCTTTTATCGTCGCTCTATGGATGGGAACGGTCCATCACCATCAGCCTCTGCATGATCGTCAAAAACGAGGAGGCGACGCTCGACCGCTGCTTGTCCAGTGTATGGGACATCACAGACGAGATTATCATCGTCGATACCGGCTCCGAGGATCGTACGAAGGAGATCGCATCCAAGTATACGGATAAAATTAATGACTTTGCCTGGATCCAGGATTTTGCCGCAGCCCGCAACTATGCCTTCTCGCTCGCGACCCAGTCCTACATCCTGTGGCTCGATGCCGACGATGTCCTGCTGCCGGGCGACGCGGAGCAGCTACGGGCGCTGAAGGGCAAGCTGCCTTGGAATATCGACGCCGTATCCATGAATTACAACCTGGCGGCAGACGAATATGGCAATGTCACTTACAGCCTAAGACGAAACCGGCTCGTGAAGCGGGAGAACGGCTTTCAATGGATTGGGGCGGTTCATGAATATTTGAGCGTACAGGGCCACATTCATCATAGCCCGATCCATGTGACGCATGCCCGCAAGCACGAGCGTACTAGGCGGAATTTGGAAATTTATGAACAGCGGGAAGCGGATGGACAATGGTTTCCAAATCGTGACGTGTACTACTACGGAAACGAATGCTTCGACCATAGCCTATGGGAACGCGCCTTGCACCTCTACGAGAGATTCCTGGCTGAGTCTGGAGGGAACGTAGACGATAAGATCACTGCTTGCGGCAAAGCAGGCGACTGCCTGAGCCAGCTCGGACGGTACCGCGAAGCACGGGAGAAAATCTTGCAGTCCTTCCTGTTCGGCATTCCCCAAGTGGAGAACTGCTGCCGTCTCGGGTATTTCCATATGCAGGAGCAGCTGTACCGGGAAGCCGCCTATTGGTATGAGACGGCAATCCGGCTGGACAGGCTCGATACGGCTCATGGCTTCGTGAATCATGCATGCTGGACTTGGCTGCCGCACCTGCAGCTCAGCGTCTGCTACGACAAGCTGGGACAGATCGAGCTAGCCTGCCGGCACAACGAAATTGCAGCTTCTTTCATCCCGGGCGACAGTCGTGTGCTTTCCAACCGACGCTATTTTGAATCACACCCTGCCTTGGTGATGAGTGCTAGTCTCGCTTGATTCATACATTCTTACAAAAAATGGAGGTTCCTCATGAAAGACTTGAAATCTAATCTTTACAAATCCTCAATGGCTTTTCTGCTCCTGAGCCAGACGATCGGCCAGATTGCATATGCGGACGATACGACAGGTGGGCAAGCGAACGGCCTGTTCCCGGATCAGACTGCGGTCCCTTGGGCGGAGCGCGACATTACGAAGCTGGCTTCCATGGGGGTAGTGAGCGGTGATGGAAACGGCCTGTTCAATCCGAACGACCCCGTCACCCATCAGGAAGCGCTGGCAATGGCCGTCCGCATGCTCTCCTTCTCCGGCCAGATCGTAGCTTCGACGGGAACCATACCGAGCTCCTGGACTGTAGACTCCTGGGCCGTTCCAGCCGTATCAGCCGCTATCGCGCAGAAGCTCGTGCTTCCTGCGGAAGAGTCGGTCGGCTCCGGCTGGGGCAGTCAGTCTGCGACCCGGGAGTGGGCCGCGCGGTTAGTCGTACGGATGATCGGTCATGATGCCGAAGCGGCTAGCTTGTCAAGCACTGCGACGGGCTTCATGGATAGCAGCCAGCTGTCTCCGTGGGCCGGAGGCTATGTGAATGCCGCTCTCCGCTATAGCTTGATCGACGGCTTCCCGGATCAGACGTTCAAGCCGCAGGAGCGGGTCACACGTGCCCAGATGGCTACGATGCTGAGCGCTGCTGAGCGCACTTGGACAAGCGGCGTAGAGCGGATCGCCCGTGGGGTCGTGGAGGAAGCTTCAAGCAGCCAGCTCCGGATCCGTAAGTCCGACGGTCAGGTACAGAGCTTCACACTGCAATCCACCTCCCTCGTATATGGCGCTGGTGGACGCGGCTCTGAGTTGAAGAGCGGCGACGTAGTGTCTGTCATCTATAGCGGCAATACGGCTTCCTTCGTAGAAGCGCTGGTCGATCAACTTCTCCCAGGTCCGAAAGGTCCGAAAGGGGACAAAGGCGATCCGGGAGTCAAGGGGGACAAGGGCGAAACGGGTGCAAAAGGTGATAAAGGCGAAACGGGTGCGGTCGGCGCAACGGGTTCGCAGGGTTGGTCTGGTGCGACTGGCGCGACAGGTGCGATAGGTACAACTGGAGCGACTGGAGTTCTAGGCCCAGTAGGAGCTACAGGGGCTACCGGTGCCACAGGATCTCAAGGCATACAAGGAGTAACGGGAGCTGAAGGAGCAACAGGAGCAACAGGAGCTACCGGAGCCACGGGAGCTCAAGGCATTCAAGGAGTAATGGGAGCTGAAGGAGCAACAGGAGCAACAGGCGCTACCGGTGCCACAGGAGCCACGGGAGCTCAAGGCATTCAAGGAGTAACGGGAGCTGAAGGAGCAACAGGTGTTACCGGTGCCACGGGAGCCACGGGAGCTCAAGGCATTCAAGGAGTAACGGGAGCTGAAGGAGCTACAGGCGCTACCGGTGCCACAGGAGCCACGGGAGCCACGGGAGCTGAAGGAGTTACAGGCGCTACTGGTGCCACAGGAGCTATGGGATCTCAAGGCATTCAAGGAGTAACGGGAGCTGAAGGAGCCACAGGAGCTACGGGAGCCACGGGAGCTGAAGGCGTTACAGGCGCTACCGGTGCCACGGGAGCCACGGGAGCTCAAGGCATTCAAGGAGTAACGGGAGCTGAAGGAGCAACAGGAGCTACCGGTGCTACGGGAGCCACGGGAGTTCAAGGCATTCAAGGAGCAACGGGAGCGCAAGGAGCAACAGGCGCTATCGGTGCCACGGGAGCAACCGGAGCTCAGGGAACACAGGGCCCGGCGGGAACCGCAGGCCCAAGCGTATTTTCTCACTTTTACAATACAGGTATGGGAGCTGGTTTTCCTACACAAATCAATATGGGCTCTTATATTCCATTCGGTAGCAACGGGGCCACTTCAGTGGGAGGAATCACCAAGCTTACCAACACAGCGTTTACGTTTCCTGCGAATGGCACGTATAAAATATCTGCCGTGTTCCAAACGGCTTCAGCTTACGCTGCGGGTGCCAGAATTTATACTGAGATTGATGGTAACCCATATGATAGTGGCACTAACCATGTTTTAGCAGGCGGAACCGTCGTAATCCTGACGATAGTTCAAGCTTATGCTGGGAATTTTTTGAGATTCCAAGTAGATTATGCCACTCTAAATTTGACGCCAGACGGGATTAACGCCTCTGTTATTATCGAGAAGATTGGATAACCCCGAATGCCATATACAGCCGCTCCAGCCACGTTTTGTGGAGAGCGGCTGTTTGGCTTGCATCCCTGGCTCCGCAGCGTGCTTGTCGTTGCTAGCCGCCGCTTCAAGAGCTCCGAGTTCATATCGCTGCCCTTCGACATCGCATCGAACGCAGCCAGCACCTACGCTTTGCTGGCCCGATTGAACGAGGCGAATGATTTGACGATCTAATTGAGGGTAGTGTTGCTGTGCTCACTGCATTTGAGAATTATGTGAGTGTGGTTTGCTAGAATAGCGAAGGACTTAATTTAAGGTTTCACAATACCTCGAAGAATACAGCATGAAAGGATGACAAGGATGTCAAGGATGATGATTCAGAATCGCTTCTTGGCCGGTTTGATGGCGATTGTACTGACGATAGGCGGATTCCCGTTTTCGATTCCGACCGCTGAAGCGGCCGTTGCCGTACAGTCCGGTGTTCGGCGTCGGTATCAGAGCGTTCAACACCTTCACCTGCAGGTGGTTGCCTGTGTCCGGGTTCCTACTGATACGCCCGTCATGCCCGGGATAGTGCCCGGACCCGGCTGCGGCTTCGGACTGAAACCCGTCCTTTCTCCTATATACTTGATTTCTAGCTATTAGCACTTGGTCCGATACGGATAATTGCACATTGCGGCGAATATTGCACATTGGTATTTCAATGTTGCAGACGTATAATGAAGATACGATTCAGATTGTCGCATCTCAATGATATGAAAGCGCTCTTATTAACGAGCTGGAGTGGGGGAACTGGATGAAAATTTTTTGGCGTTTTTTCATACCCTACCTGTTGGTGCTCTGCGTGCCTTTCGTGATCGGATTCTTCATGTATGAACGTACAGCCAAGATGGTCGAGGAGGACGCGTTGCAAAGAAATTTGGCGCTGCTTGAACAAAGCAAATCGACGTTGGATGGCAGACTGGCGGAGGTGGAGTCGGTTGCGCTTCAGATGGCAGGCGACCCTAGAATCAATGCCATACAGCACTTGAAGGAGCCATTCACTGGGGCGAATATGTTTCAATGGGTGGAGACCAATAAAGGGTTATACAACTCCTCGGCGGATTCGCGTTACCTTCTGCTCCATCGACTGCTTGACACGTTAGGCTTGACCTGAACGGACACAGAATCTCTTATTTGTTGATTTTAGGGTGGAATCGCAGTCTATCGGACCAAGGATCCCTTATTTGACATTAATAGAGCTCAAACGCAGGAAATGTGTGAAATAAGGGCCGCTGGGTCCGTAAGAATCGAGCAACAGAGGCGTAAACAGCAAATAAGGTCTCTGGTGTCCGTTCATTTGGTCGAGATATGGTTTGGTTTTATAATCTTTGTTCAAAAATTATTCATGGGGATGTGGTATAATTTACAAAAGGAATGTCATGTATACATAATGGAAAGAGGGATTCATAGTGGAGCACATTCATGGCTCTTACGACCTTGTACTGGTAGTTTTTTCGTATGTTGTTGCGGTTGTGGCTTCATACACGGTTCTTGATTTGACCGGTAGAATAAGTGCATCTACAGGGAGATACCGCACGTTATGGCTGCTGTTCGGCGCCATTGCCATGGGGATGGGGATCTGGTCGATGCATTTCGTCGGGATGCTTGCTTTCTCATTGCCGGTTCCGGTCGCTTACGATCTGAGGCTTGTTCTGGCGTCGGTGTTCGCCGCTATTATTGCGTCATTCATTGCTCTGCATATAGTCGGCCGCGATCAGTTGACATGGCGTTCATTGATCGGCGCTGGACTGTTGCTCGCGACAGGCGTCTCTTCCATGCACTACATCGGAATGGCGGCTATGCAGATCGATATTACATATGATCCTTTCTACTTTGCCTTATCTATCATAATTGCGATCGTCGCCTCGATTGCGGCATTATGGCTAGCGTTTTATTTCCGTAAAGACGGGGGACGCAGTGAAGTCTGGAAGAAGCTAGGAAGCGGGCTCATTATGGGTGCGGCTATCGTGGGCATGCATTTCACAGGGATGATCGCGGCTGACTTCCATCTGGGCGGCAAGTCGGAGCTAACCTCCGGTACGGTGCTGGAGCAGAAGTGGCTGGCATACTTGATCTCGGGTGGAACCTTGTTTACGCTGGGGCTGTCATTATTTGGGATATTCATATCCAAACGGTTCTCTCATAAAGACTCGGAAATTTTGGAAAAGACCCATGAAATTTATTTGAAGAACCAGGAACTGCTGCAATTGAACGACCACCTGGAAGAATTGGTGAAGGAGCGCACCGCGCAGCTGGAGAAAGCCCATGATGAAGCGATTGAGGCGAATATGATCAAGAGCCAGTTTCTGGCCAATATGAGCCACGAACTGCGAACGCCACTCAACGCCATTATTGGATACAGCGAAATGCTGATCGAGGAAGCGGAGGAGTTGGGTGAACCATCTTTCGTAGAAGATCTGGGGAAGATCGGCAAATCAGGCAAACATCTGCTGGCGCTCATCAACGATATTCTGGATATATCCAAGATCGAAGCCGGTAAGATGGAGATGTATTATGAAGCCTGCAGCCTGAATGGTCTGATCCAGGACGTGGTCACGACGGTTAAGCCGCTTGTAGAAGTCAACGGGAGTCAACTGCTGGTTCAGTGTGAAGAAGGCAAAATGACGACCGATGTGACGAAGCTGCGGCAAATTCTGCTCAATCTGCTCAGTAATGCGAGTAAATTCACGAAAGACGGCGTCATCCGATTCGATGTGTATCGCGAAACTAGGGAGCAACGAACAGGTTATTGCTTCCGGGTTGAAGATACAGGTATTGGCATGACGTCCGAGCAAGTAGAGAAGCTGTTCCAGCCGTTCACCCAAGCCGATTCATCGACAACACGCAAATATGGGGGGACTGGTCTCGGGTTGGCGATCAGTCAAAGCTTCTGTAGAATTATGGGCGGGGACATATTCGTCGAGAGTGAACTTGACGTTGGCAGTGCGTTTACTTGCTGGCTTCCAATTGTTCCTCCTGGTCAGCCGTCTCTCACGGAAGTACCATTAGTAAACCATGAAGGTGTTGAAGACAACAGCCAGGTCAGCATCCTGCTCATCGATGACGAACCGCTCAATGAGCAATTGATGCGTCGGTATTTGGCGAAGGAAGGGTGGTCGTTGGCTTTTGCCGAGAGCGGCCAAGAAGGACTTCTGCTGACCAAGAAGCTTAAACCCCAAGTGATCTGTCTCGATATTCTCATGCCAAGTATGGATGGTTGGGGCGTCTTGTCGGCACTCAAGAATGATCCGGAGCTGAAGGACATCCCTGTCGTGATCTGGTCGATGACGAACGACAGGCAGTTGGGCTATTCGCTCGGCGCTTCCGAATTCATGACGAAGCCGGTTACCCGGGAACGACTGGTCGACGTCATGAATAAGTACGTCTCACCTCGCACCGATCACTCTGTTCTCGTGATTGAGGACGATGCAACGACAAGCGAATTGATGACCAAGCTGTTGCGGAAGGAAGGCTACGCCGTTACCCAAGCTAGCAACGGACGGGTGGCTCTGGAATGCATGAAGAAAGAGATTCCCCAGCTGATCTTGCTGGATCTGATGATGCCGGAGATGGACGGATTTCAATTCGTTGCTGAGCTGAGGGGACAGGAGGCATGGAGCAAAGTTCCGGTAGTCGTTGTGACAGCCAAGTCGATTACTTCTGAAGATCGGTTGAAGTTGAACGGATATGTGAAGAGTGTCATTCAGAAAGGTTCGTTCGACCACCAATCGTTATTGGCGGAAATTCGCCGTTCACTTGCGACGGCTGTTGAACATAGTAGCTAGACGGCTCCTTTTCCCTTGATGGGTGTGCCCATCGTTCGAAGCATATAGAAGCTTCCAGTTGTCCACGGATTCGTGGCGCTGGGGGCTTTTTTGTATTTATTAAGCATTTGCGTTCAGCGTAGCTGTAATCCAGTAGTAATGCATGCAGAGAATGCCGACATATACGATTACGGATAAGCGGAACAGTCCGCTGACCAGCAGTCCTTTGCCTGCCTTTGCAATAAGGAAGAAGAGGGATAAGGGGAGGATGATTTTGAAGGCATAAAAGCCTATATACAGGTGGTCGTACAGGTAGCTCATGATCGGATTGGCCTCCCCGATTAATTGAAGCCTTAGGCCCATATCGGTAAGACCGGCATCCAATATACTGGCAATCAAGACGAATCCAATTAATAATCGATTCAAAGGAATCACTCCTGTCAGGGACATATGGACTACTTAACTAGTTCTTATTATACGAAGTCCTAGCGAAAAAAGATGCAATGCAGGTGCATTAGGCCGAGAAACGAGTAATTTAAGCACAAAGGAGCAGTGATTGCATCCGAACCGAGTGGTGGAAGCAATTAAGTATATGAAGAAAGCAGATAGAAATGGTCTAATGGTTACTTCTTTATGTGTAACATAATATGTGACGATGTAAATATATATGGTATAAATCATCTTTATGTGAGATAATTTCAGTCGACAAGCAAGCTGCTTACTATTGAAAGGGAGTTGAGAGCGATGAAATTATCGGAAGATCAAATTCAATTTTATCGGCAGAATGGTTACTTGAGCGGTCTTGATCCTGTATTTACAGGGGAGAAGTTGGCCGAGTTGCAGATGGGGTATAATC
Organism: Paenibacillus sp. P4_E11; assembly: GCF_056401635.1. NCBI lineage: Bacteria > Bacillati > Bacillota > Bacilli > Caryophanales > Paenibacillaceae > Paenibacillus > Paenibacillus sp. P4_E11. Next base: position 25,509 of record NZ_JBFUIX010000025.1, read on the forward strand.
AAATCACGGCATTACTTCAAGAGGACGAGTCTCCTACAGACATCATGCAATGGCATAGAACGAGTCGATGGCTCTATAATGTAGCCAACGAACCGGAGTTGCTTGATTATGTCGAGAGCTTGCTTGGACCAGACTTTTACTTGTGGGGCAGTGAATTTATTGTCAAGCCTCCGCACACGACTAAGACGGTTCCCTGGCATCAGGATGCGTACTACTGGCCGCTATCGCCGCACAATACGGTAACCGTCTGGATTGCGCTATGGGACGTGGATGAAGCGAACGGTGCCATGAAGGTCATCCCTCGTTCTCATAAGGCAGGCATTATCAAACATCGAATAGCCGGTGAGGAATCGGTCCTGTCCTTCGAGTTGGAGCAGGGGCACTTCAGTACGGAGCAGGCTGTATCGCTGTGCATTCCAGCAGGCGGCTTCTCCCTGCACGACGACGCGATCGTGCATGGCTCGTCCGGCAACGTCTCGGATCGCTGGAGAGTGGGGTATATTCTCCGGTATTCCGCTACTGAAGTCCGGTGCGACCTTGAGCGTAATCCTACTTTCCTGAGCTATATGGTTCGAGGTGAGGATACATACCAACATAACCCGCAAGGGGAAGTTCCCACTCAGCTGTATGCGCGTCCCGCTGTTTCCAAGCGTATTCGCAAAACCTCAGAGTGACATACCAAAGACCCGACAGTGTGCCAAAGTCGAATCGTGCACTAATGTCGGGTCTATTTTATGATAATAGCGTATAAGTTTTTGGGGTTCTGGGGGAGTCCCGATGGAGTTCAGTCGAGATTAGGGAAGTTGTTACTAGGGAGGAAGCGATTGTTGAGGAGCTCATTCGCTAGAATCCTGCAAATGTTCGTTTGCATCCGAATGGTCCATATTCCTGCGAAAGTGCAACTTTTTAGCTGTAGTTCGGGCGAAATCGAGATCTTGTCGATAAAATCCTGCACATTCTCCTAGGCAGGAATCTATTAGCTTTGGACAGGGTGGGGGAGAAAATCCTGCACTTTTGCAGTTTTCCGGAATTATTAGATGCCACTAGGGTGACGTAGTACTTTGATGAAAGAGGAACAAGAGAGGGCAGGTAGTTGGAGAGGAGAAGTGCCAGCGGCCGTAACCTCTCTACCTGCCCTCCCAATCGCTAACTGAACTCATCCACAAGAACCGTCCGGTGATCTTCGATCTTCCGGACGGTTTTATTTTATATCAAATATCTCAAATACACATAAACGCTTGAGATGAGGATCGACAGTAGCATGAGTGGGAAGCCGTATTTCATGAACTGCAGGAATCGGATCGGATGCCCTTCTTTGGCGGATAGTCCGGCTACGATCAAGTTCGCGCTCGCCCCGATCAACGATCCGTTGCCTCCCAAGCAAGCACCTAACGCAAGACTCCACCATAGCGGCTCCAGGTCGGCGACCCCCATATTGCCCATCTCTTGAATCATCGGGATCATAGTCGCGACGAATGGAATGTTGTCGAGAAACGCGGAAGCAATAGCGCTGAGCCACAAGATGAGCATAGACGTGGCCACAGGATCGCCGCCGGTCAGTTCAATGGCTTGGGCCGCCAATTCCGCAATAACACCGGTCTCAATCAAGCCGGATACGAGCACGAACAATCCTACGAAGAAGAAGATCGTGGCCCACTCCACCCTCGTGAATGCCTCTTCCATCACATGCTCACCGGTCAGAAGCAGCAGCAGGAATGCACCCGCCAGTGCAACGGTTGCTGATTCGAGGTGCAGCATTTGATGCAGGAAGAAGCCAACAATCGTCAAGCCCAATACAGTTAAGCATTTGATCAGCAGCTTGCGATTTGCAAGGAACTGCTTCTCATCCATTTCCATTATACTGCGCATTAATTCTGGAGACGCCTTAAGCTGTTTGCGGAATAGCAAGATGAATAACGGGATGTAGACCACCATAATGATGATAGCGATTGGCGCCAAGTTCTGAATAAATGCCATGAACGTCAGTTCTTTCACCGCGCTACCGATCATGATATTGGGTGGATCCCCGATCAAGGTTGCCGTACCGCCAACGTTGGAGGCGATAATTTGCGTAATCAAAAAAGGGAGCGGAGGTACCCGTAATTGTCGTGTAATGCTGAACGTAACCGGCACCATCAGAAGAACAGTCGTTACGTTATCCAGAAACGCCGATCCGACAGCGGTAAGAATGGACAACGCAATCAAAATGCTAACGGGATTTCCCTTGGCCTTCTTCGCCGCCCATACAGCGATATACTTGAATAGTCCAGTCTCTGCCGTTACGCTGACGATCATCATCATCCCGATCAGAAGACCAAGTGTGTTGAAGTCGATATGATGCAGCGCCGTTTCCTGATTCACGATGCCTAGTACTACCATCAGAATGCCGCCGATCATGGCTACGATGGTTCGATGAATTTTCTCCGCAATGATGAATCCGTAGATGATTAGAAAGATTCCGATTGCCCAAATGGCTTGTTGTTCCATAGACCCTCCTGTATAGGTATAATTTAGTTATGCCCCAACTGCGCGAAACGTACTTCTAAAAAACACAAAAAAGAGCCCTTGGTGACAGGCTCCTCCGATGGGACTCATGCTTGTTTACACGCAGCACTGCATCCCTGATATAAATCTTATGCAATTGGGTATTGCGACAAAAAAGACCTATACTAGTATAACATGCCTGTGGTTGGAAGTCGAGACAAATACACTTAGATGTTGTTGTGCTTAGATGAAATGGAGGGGAACGGACTGATAGAACAGACGAAAAGAGCGGTCGTCTTACTGCTTCTGCTGGCGGCATGCGTTTACGTATACGCGACTACTAATACGTCAGACCAAGATCCGTTCCTCGTAACGGATTACAGCCGATTGCGGGCGGTGAAGGTCGATCGGGTCGTACCAGGCAAGGAGGAAGCGCAGCTTATAACGTTGCTGAAGGAAGCGCGGGAGAAGCAGTTGACAGTCTCGATTGCCGGGCAGCGGCACAGCCAAGGCGGCCATACTTATTATAAAGACGGGATTGTCGTCGATATGACGTCGTTCAACCGCATCCTTGCATTCGATCCGAATAACCTGACCATTCGCGTACAAGCAGGGGCTACTTGGGCAGACATCCAGAACCACATCAATGCGTACGGGTTAGCGGTGAAGACGATGCAGTCACAGAATATCTTCACGGTCGGCGGATCGATCAGCATCAATGCACATGGCAGAGATATTCGCCAAGGGTCGATGATCAAGAGCGTGATCTCCTTCCGTCTTCTTACAGCGGATGGAGAGATTAAGCAAGTGAGCCGCTCGGAAAATTCCGACCTGTTCCCTCTTGCTCTGGGTGGATACGGACTATTCGGCATTATCCTGGATGTGACGCTGGAGCTGACAGTGGATGAAGTGTATCAGGTAACGAATGACTTCATATCGGTGGATGCGTACAGCAATTATTTCATGAATGAGGTAATGGCCGACCCGGACAAGCGCATGCACATAGCCCGTATCTCGGTAGCGCCTGATAACTTTCTAACCGATATGTACGCATTGAACTACACCTTGGATCGATCGGTTCCACTTGCGGCTTACAACAAGCTGTCTATTCGGGAGCAGGGTGTATTGCCGAGCAAGCTGCTGTTTCATCTGAACCGAGCCTCGGATTGGGGCAAAAATACATTTTGGTCGTTGCAGAAGATGCATTTCGCCACCCAAAACAACAAGCGGATCAGCCGAAATAACGCGATGCGTTCAGAATCGGCGTTCATGGAATACACAGTTGCGAGCAAGAACGATTTGCTGCAAGAATATTTTGTTCCTGTAAGCGAGTTTGCCGGGTTTGTTGATGATTTGCGACAGATGCTGCCCGAGGAACAGCTCAATCTGCTGAACATTACCGTACGATATGTGGACGAAGATCAGGAGGCGATGCTCTCTTATGCGAGGGAGGGTATGTTCGCACTAGTATGCTTGTTCCACATGCCGCTGTCTGATACAGGGCAGCTCAAGGCGAAGGAAAGCATCCAGAAAATAATTGATCAGCTGATCGCTCATCGCGGTACGTATTATTTGCCCTATGCCCCATTTCCGACAGTTGAACAATTTCAAACTGTGTATCCCCGGTCCAAGCAATTTTTCGGTCAAAAAGAGCAGTACGATCCAACTCGACTGTTCTCGAACTATTTCTACGAGGACTATAAAGGAGACTAGCAAGCAATGAATCTTAAATGGTTGATTCGCTCCCAAAGCATCGCAACACTTGCTGCAGGCATGATCTATCCTTATTATTTGCTTTTTCTGAAAAATCTGGGCAACAGCTTTTCCAAATACGGGCTCGCGTTTGCCATCTTCACCGTCAGCTCAGCCGCCGCTTCCCAATGGATCGCTCCGAGGCTGGATAAGCACGGCCAGAAGTGGCTAGTCTGGAGCTCGCTCGGCATGATGGCCGCCATGGTTGCGTTTCCTTGGGTGATGTCATATGGGCTTGTTCTGCTGCTTCAATTGCTCATGGGCGTGTGCAGTGCTATGCAGAAGATGAGCGAACGGCTGCTGCTGGCGGATCATACCGAATCTGGAGCCAGGGGTGAACCGATAGGCGCTTATCACTTCTGGACGTCGGCCGCTTCTGGCTTCGCTGTTATCATGGGAGGCTATCTCATCGACTGGCTCACGATTGACGCGTTATTCTACGTTAGCGCGGTGTTGTACGGAACAAGTGCGTGGGTCGTGTGGCGTCGTGCAAGGGAACGGAATGAGTTAGCTTAGCCAAACGGGCTCTACGCAGGAGCATCCGACTTAAGCTAGAGCCCCGGAGAACGTGTTCGTGATCATCCACTGTACGCCGAATTTGTCCTCCAGGTGTCCGGACAGGGCGCCACAGAAGGATCTATACATCGGGTGAACAGTAACCGTGCTTCGCAGCTTCAGCGAGAACCAACTGTAGGATTGACTGCAGATTCTACCGGCAACCTATATTTCGGTTATGGCGCCGATCTCTGGAAGTATGTGCGGTAATGGGTTTGCCTAATTGGAAAAAGGTACAGTCTCCTCACCAATTGAGAGGGACTGTACCTTTTTTTCTTAACGATTCAGAATGATTAACTTCGCTGATTGTTCATCGTCTCGGCAAACGTACGGCGTCAAAGGACGCCGTTAGGTGTTTATCCTTGCAGTATTATCGAATCGGATACGAATAATTCAATTCCTCATCGAACGTGATGTAATCGAGATTGACCATCAACAGCAAGTAACGCATGCCTGTAGTCGGATCACTAATAATGATATGATCGCGGCCAGCCGCTTCGATCTTGCCTTTGAAGATCTTGGCGTTCCATTCACTGTTATTCTCATACGTCATGTAGAACGTACCGGTCTTGCCCAGATTCATGCGAAGAATGTTCTCGATGTACGACTCTTCAACAGGTGCAGGCATACCTGGCGTTCCAGGGATCGTACTTCCGCTTGGTGCGAAAAATCCAGCTACACCTTGGCCTTGACCTTGACCTTGCATTTGCGGCTTAGGTTGATGATACATGGGATAAATGTTTTGAGGGACAGTTGTTCCCCGGAAATCGGGATAACCTTGATAACTTGAATAACCCTGATAACATGACATAATGTATAAAAGCCTCCTCTATGGGATTAATACGTATGAAAGACGCTTGGACAGTCCTCGGTGGTTGGTGCGAAGAAACAATGAGCTTTGTAACGCCCGGTGTTCGCTTGGTTGTACCAAGTATCCGGACAATCGCCGGATGGACGGAAAAACCACAAGGCGTTGCTTGCCGGGTGCACACGCTCACCGTTGACGATACGTTGAGCTAATCGGATATCACGTTCACGGGACTTTTGATAAAAGTATCCTTTTTGCGTGGCCTCGAATCCACCTGGACTTTGGTAGACCATATCGGGAATCGACCGAATGTTTTTGAAATCCAGACAGTTGCCGCGGACTCGGTTCACACCAACGTTACCTACCATCAACATCCCTTGTTCGCCTTCGCCTTCGGCTTCAGCTCTCATGAGCCGGGAGAGCGTCCTGATATCTTCAGAGTTCGCTTTAATCACGGCCATATTCTCTTGTTCACTTCCCTTCAGTTAGAGGTCCATTCATCTGGGCTGAAAACTACATAATCATCATATTGGGCTATGATTGTTTTGGTGACTGTGCTCGACGATATATTTTGTTGCAATTACGTCACAGGGTTCGACAATTTTATGAATTCGTACTTGGCTTTGTTGTCAAATGTTGCTTGGGTTGATATGATAGGTGAGGTTGAGATAGCTTTACTCACTTTTTGGGGTAATTTAGGAGGGCATCAAATGGACAAACAGCTCCAGATGGAAGGAACGCTCAGCGTAGATGCGCAAGCTGCACATGAGACGCAAGAGCCTCTGACTCCGGTAAGAAGAGCAACGATCCGAGACTATGTGAACCTGGCCAAGCCGGGCATTATATTTTCTAATTTAATTGCAGCCTTCGGTGGTTACTGGGTTGCTTGGGGTTCTTCCGGCGAGGATTTCAGTCTGATTACGATGTTATGTACGATGATCGGGACCGCGCTCGTCATGGCGTCCGGCTGTGTATTAAACAACTACTTGGACCGGGATATGGACACGAAGATGACACGGACGAAGAAGCGAGCGCTGCCGACGGGTGTCGTTACTCCGAAGCAAGTGCTTATATACGGGATTGTACTCGGAGTGGTCGGATTAACCGATCTGGTGTTCTTCGCCAATCCGCTCGCAGCGCTTCTTGGTGTTGTCGGTCTGCTCGTATACGTGTGGATTTACACCGCTTGGTTGAAGCGGACGTCGCCGCTTAGCACAACGATCGGCGCCATCTCAGGCGCAATGCCGCCTGTAATCGGCTACTGTGCGGTTACCCCGGAGCTGGACGCTGGTGCGTGGATCTTGTTCGGCATCTTGTTCTTGTGGCAGCCGCCTCACTTCTGGGCGCTCGGTATGCGTCGCAAGGAAGAATACCGCGCAGCGGGCTATCCGCTTCTGCCAGTCGTACATGGCAATTACATTACGAAGCTGCACATGATGCGGTACCTCGTGATGCTAGTGCCTGTCTCGCTCATGCTGTATTTGTACCAGTATGTCGGTGAAATTTATTTGCTGACGGCAACGGTCCTGGGCTTGATCTGGGTGTTCCTGGGCATTATGGGCTTCAAAGCGAAGGACGACGACATTTGGGCGAAGAAGATGTTCGTTTACTCCATTAATTATTTGCCGATCTTGTTCATTGTGATGATTCTGGACACGATTCGGGTGTAATTCATCAATTCGTAACACAACAACAAGCCCTATGGAAGTTCAAGGGCTTCTTTTTTTAGCCAAATTGTAAATATCCGGGGTCCCCGCAAAGTAATAGGAATGAGCAACGAAGGGGTACTTCACTTTGTGGGGTTGTTTTAGCCAAATTACACGATTGCGGGGGAAAGTCATGCAGCAATTTATTATGAAACATTGGTTCAAGGGAGTGGCAGCCTTGGCGATCATCGCTATTGCCGCTGTATTGGTCAAGAATACTTCATCTTCCGGTGGAGGGGGTAAGCTGCCCGTTCTGAAGAAAGCGACGGAATTCAATCTGGAGAGCTCAGATGGCAACAATGTCAGCTTAGCCGAATCCAATGGTAAGATCAGACTGGTCTACTTCTTCTGGTCCTCTTGTCCGGACGTATGCCAGCCTACGACTTATGAGCTATCCAAGGTGCAGGAACAATTGCAGAAGGATGGACTAATGGGCAAGGACGTCATGATGTATTCGGTCTCCTTCGATCCGGACAAAGATACCGTTAAGCAATTAGCTACGTATTCAGCCCGATTCCAGAAAGATTCGACCAATTGGAAGTTCCTTAGAGGCGAAGAGAAGGCGATGCGGGACTTGGCGAATGCTTACGGTGTAAGCGTATTGAAGAATAAGGACGGTACATTCGCGCATACGAATTCGGTAGCGCTAGTAGATCGCGAAGGCAATATTCGCAAGTACATGACCGCGGAGGAGCCAGGCGGGATTATGGATTATAAAGACATCGTGAAAGATGTCAAGAAGCTGAGCAAAGCCAGCTAAGAGAGAGGAATCGATCGCTCCGTGTCCTATTTCACTCATATCCTACTCAATAATGTCGTCCCGCTCAGTCTCATGATTGCAGCGGGCGTTCTGCTTCAACTGATCTTCAAACTTGATATTCGAACATTATCCAAGCTGAACTTTTACTTATTCTCTCCCTGCATCATGTTCTTGATGTTATACGAATCGGCGATCTCGCTCTCGATCATGCTGCAAGTGCTGCTGTTCTTCTGTGTGTTCTTCGCCGCTTCTTACGTTCTGATCGAGCTTGTGATGAAGCTGCGAGGATACAGCGGGAGCATGCGCAGTGCGATGCGCAACAGTGTGCTGTTCTACAATAGCGCCAACTATGCGATTCCGCTCAATCAGCTTGTGTTCGTCAATGACCCGTTCACGCTATCGATTCAGATTATTATCATGATGATGCAGAGTCTGCTCCCGAATACATACGGCATCTACAGCATCAATGCCCACCGGCAGACGTTGAAGGCGACACTTCGGACGATCGCGACAATGCCCACCATCTATGTCATTCCGCTGGCCTTAATAATGCGTTGGCTGCACATTCCGATCCCGCACCCGATCTACCTCTCGCTAGACTATGTGGGGAAAGGTTTCATCGCGACAGCATTGTTGACGTTGGGTGTACAGCTCGGCAGCATGAAGTGGAAGCTGCAGCTGTCCGATGTCATTCTATCGAACGCGATGAGGCTATGTGTGGGTCCGTTGCTGGGATTCGCCGTCGTATGGGCACTCGGCATCGAAGGAGACATGGCCAAAGCGCTAGTCCTGTCGTGCGCCGTCCCGACCTCGCTTAGCAGCGTGCTGTTGGCGGTGGAGTTCGACAGTGAGGCGGAATTTGCTTCGCAGGCTGTATTTTCTTCCACAGTGTTCAGCATCTTCACCGTGACGTTCGTCATTTATTTGATCCAGTACGTGGGGTGATGGGAACGGATAGACTCGTTATGCGCCTGCATTTTAGAGGATGGTGTCGGGAGGCGGGTATTGAATATATTCGTCTAACCCGGCTTTCTCCAACTGCTGGATGATATACTCATCCGGCGTCCCTTCGACACCCGCATACCCCCGCCGTGTATAGATTTGCTCAGCATCAGGATACGTATCCCGCAGGATGGCGCGAATGCGTTTGCCAGAAGGATCGTTATCGGTGAACAGGAATACGTCCCGATCCCCGATCTGCTTCTTTAATTTCTCCAATTTGTCCGTATTCAACGTTCCATTTGTGCACAAGATCAGGATTTCCTCGGAGAGAAGCCGTCTTAGACGGCTTTTGTCATTTTTACCTTCAACAATTATCGCAATGTGCATGTGATCACCTAAGTATGTTGGAATGGGGGAATTGCTGGAATTATTCCCCGGGAAATGTCGGAACGTGGTGCGCCTATGTATATGTACGGGTTACCCAATCAATATTTTACCTTCTGGATGACGATACAATTCTTTTTTGATCTTGGGTTGCAGGGCGTAGGCTAATGTGACAGGTCCGAGCCGACCCATAAACATAATAACGATGATGATGATTTTGCCTATCAGTGTCAAATCTTGCGTCAAACCCATGCTCAACCCAACCGTTCCGAATGCGGAAACCGTTTCGAACAGGATCATTAAGAACGGACGCGGATGCATCGTTGACAGCAACATAGTAGAGAGGCTGAGCAAGAATACAGACAGGATCGTAATGGTGGTGGCCCGGTACACTTGATCTTTGGCAATCCGGTGGCGGAACAGTACAATGTCCTCCCGCCCACGGATCATCGTGATGACAGCGCCGATCAGTATGGCGAATGAGGTGATTTTGATACCTCCGCCAGTCGAGCCAGGTGCAGCACCAATAAACATGAGCACGATCATGAAAAACTGGGTGCCTTGCCGCAAGCCAGCAATATCGATTGTATTCGTCCCGGACGAGCGAAGGCTCACCGATTGGAAGAACGAGGCGAGTACTTTGCTGCCGTCGTTCAGAGGAGCAAGCGTTGCGGAATTCGTATACTCGAACACGAAGATGACGATTGCCCCGAGCATAATTAGTAAGCCCGACCCGGTCAGAACGACCTTGCTATGCAGGGAGAGCTTTCGGGTATTGCGGTATTCAATCAAATCAGACAACACAATAAATCCGATCCCTCCGGCCACGACTAGCAGCATGGACACCAGGTTGACTACTATATCATCGACATAGAGCGTCATACTCCGGAAGCCACCGAACAGTTCGAAGCCGGCGTTGTTGAACAGCGATACGGAATGATAAATTCCGTAATACGCGGCTCGTCCGAGCGGCATTTCTGCGGACCAGCGCCATGTGTACACGCAAGCCGCTACGACTTCCATTGTCAACGAATAGATGATGACGCGGCGCGACAAGCGTACGATTCCCTCCATACTCGTCTGGTTCATCGACTCCTTCAGCACGAGTCGTTCCCGCAGCGAGATGCGGCGGCCGAGCATCATGGCGAACCAAGTGGCGGACGTCATGAAGCCGAGACCGCCTAGCTGGATAAGGATAAGGATCACGACTTGTCCGAACACAGTGAGGTCGTTCACGGTATCCGCTACGACGAGTCCGGTTACGCAAGTCGCGGATGTCGCCGTGAACAAGGCGTCGATGTAGGAGATCGACTTCCCAGGAGGAGATGTGAAAGGAAGCCATAGTAATAGACTTCCCAGCAAAATGATGGAGGCGAAGCCTAGTGCCAATACTTGCGGCGGCGAGAATCGGAGCAATCGGGAATATGTAATCATTATGAATTCACCTCCCTCTCAGTTTACCGTTTCTCCCGCCTACTATCCACCTACTATCTACTCTTGCGTTTGCAGCAACAAAAAACGGTTTGAGCGGACGGCTCAAACCGTTTAATGACATTATCAAGCACAATCAGCGTTGTGATACGACAACCAGAAGGGCTGGGACATGGACAGTGTTTTTCACCTAGTACCGGATTACTATAGTTAGCGGTTCAGGGCTGGATTGGCTGTGCGGAATTTGTGTGGAGTCAGGAGCAGCAAGGCGCACATAAGGAACAAGAAAGCGATGAAGTAGGAGCTGATCTCCGTACGTAACTGCCCGGCAAGCACAGGTCCGATGAAAGCGCCAATCGAGAAGGACACCGACAAGAGCGAGAATACCCGACCATACCGGTTTGCACTGGATACACTGGCGAGAAGCGTCGCCATCGCCGGGAATATAATACCCTTGGCCATTCCGATCAGGAACAAGGAAGCGGAGATGGGCAGGGGCCAATGAACAGACAGCCCGAAGAAGCAGAGTGCAAGTGACAGAGCGCCAGTTACCGTCCGGACGTAGGGGGAGAAGCGGTTCAGGAACAGTAGGCTCAATGTGAACAGCGCCCCCAGACTCACCATCGAGAAGAGGAGGCCGGAAGTCAGAATGGAGTTCTTCGCCGAACCCATAAGAGGAAGCTCGAAGAAGAGAATGCCCTGGGAACACGAGATCGCCATCGGAACACCGAAGAACAGCCATGGGATGGAGCCTTTGTTCTCCAGTTCTTCAGGGTTTGCGGGGCTCCCCTTTCCTTGGATGTGATGACCCCCGTGACTGTGCATATGTTGAGGCGGAAGTGCGTTGACTGCAGTGGGATTGCGGTTCTCCCGGATGCCGAATATGGCCATCAATCCGATACCAATCAATGCCCAGCCTAGAAAGGTGAATGAGGTCGTGAACCCGAATTTACCGACAAGATAAGCTCCTGCAGCCGGGGAGACAACAGAAGCGAGCGTGTGCACGAGGCCGTTGCCAGCCATTAATTTCCCTTGCTGGGTGCGATTCTGGCCAAGCTTGGCGAGCATGGCCATACAGGCGGGGGATAGGAAAGCCAGCACGAAACCGCTTATGGAACGAATCCATAACAGCTGCCAAGGATCGGTTACGGTCGATTGGTAAATCAGAATGATGCCCGCGCCAATTAAGCTGAACAGAATGAACCATTTGCTCCCATATCGGTCGACCCATAGACCGGCCAGCAAATTGCCAGGAAGATGTGTAATCGAATAAATGCCCATAATCCATCCGATGAACGTAGGAGCCGCCCCTAAGGACAAGGCGAATGGGGTCAGAATCGGATATTGCGCATGCAGGTCGAAGAAAGCTACGAACATAAACAGGTAAAGCCAGATTGCCGTTTTCATTCTCAGAACCACCCGTTTCCGTTACATTATGCACAGCCCTGTACATGCATTCTTCACTACTTGTACGTGATTGTCCGACTGGATATTACGGTTTTTTTGGGCGAGCGGCAAAAAAAGGATGAACATGTACGAAGACGTATAGTATGATGGATGTGAAAATCGAGCATAAATTGTGATATGGGAAAGGGTGGAGAAATGGATCAGCTTACAGCTTTTGTACAGGATCGCTGGTTAGTTATTGTGATTGCGATTGTTGTACTCTTCCTCGTTATTAAAATTGTGAAGACCGTTATTAAATGGGTGATCGTACTTGTCATTGTAGCGGGGCTCTTCTATTACGGCGCATCGTATGATCTCAAGGAACTTGGCACGAATGCGATGGCCACCGTCAAGGATGCCGTAGCCTCGGCCAAGGAGGAAGCGGTGAAGGCGCTTGCCGGCAAAGATGCGAAATTCCAGCAAAACGCTGACGGTTCGTTCGTGGTAACCGCTGGCAAGGTGAAGCTGGAGGGGAAAGCAGGGGCGTCTGAAGTTAGCATAAGCATTGCAGGTGCACCGGCAATCAAGATCCCGTTCGATGAGGCGATTAAGGCAGTGATCGAGACGGCTAAGAAGAACGGATAAAGTTTGGTTACGCGCAGTCCGCACTCGATTGTGGAGTCAACGATACAGCTGAAGGAGGAAGAAGAATGGGAAACCTGGCATGGCTACAAGAGACGAATGTGAATTGGATCTCGATCGGGATCATAGTTCTAGTTGCTGCCTCTATCTTGCAAGGCTTTCTTAGAGGCGCTTCCGGCTCTGCCCAATCGTTTCTTTTCTTCGCGGCGGAAGGGGTTATAACAGTAATTAGCGCAGTGGCAGCGTGGAAATTGGGTGGTTGGTTGTCTCCATTGATCCGCGATACGCTGGTAGCGAACAATATTGTCATCCCCAACACCGAGATGGGTTTTTTCCAACAAGGCTACTATACGTTCATAACGGGAGTTCGTGATTTCCCTTTATTGCGGAGTGGGACCTTGTTCCTGGTTGGCTATACCGCCGTGAAGCAGCTGTTATACTGGTTGTGGCGGCAATTCGTGTTCAAGGCGGGCTGGTTCGACCGGCCGTTGAAGACGCTTGGTCGCCATCCCCTATGGAGCAGTGGTGTTGGTGGAGGCATTGGGGCTTTGATCGGTGTCGGGCGGGCGTTATTGTTGATCGCGGCTTTGTTCGTGTTCACTGCGCTGTTCCCTCAATCGGAATTTGCCCGGTATGTACAAGCATCAGGCATCTATATGCAAGGTGCTACACAGGTAATTGCCCCGTTCAGCGGCGACTTCCTGGAGAAGCAGCTGCCTGTTCTGACCAAGGCGGTTGGGCAGGAATACAAGAAGATTTTGCAACGCAAATACGAAGTGGTCGATGCGAAGATTCCGTCCGACATCGCAGAAGCCGCTCTGAAGATTACGGCTGACAAAACAGACGATGAAGCGAAGGCCAGAGCGCTCTACCAGTGGGTCGGGACCCGCATCCAGTATGACTGGGATAAGGTAGAGCTGTATGAACGCGAGCGGATATGGAAAGAGCAGACGCCGGAAGACACATTCGCCACGCGCGAGGGAGTCTGCATCGATTACTCCCGGTTATATGCTGTGATGGCGAGAGCGGTCGGCCTTGAGGTGAAAGTTATTACCGGGCAAGGTTATGACGGCCGTGGCAGCTACGGGCCTCATGCATGGAACGAAGTGTACGTCGGCGCGAAGAATGCGTGGCTTCCACTGGATTCCACGTGGGTGTCGAGCGGGGCGAACTGGTTCAATCCGCCGAACTTCGATAACACCCACATCCGCGATGTGTAGAGTTTGATTATTGGAACATCCTTGTTACCGGAAGGTGACTGGGATGTTTTTTTGTAAGAATGATTACGAGAAAGTGTACGGAGGGGAGAGTAAGTCGGTAAAATCGACTAACTCTCCGGAAAATCCGTCTACTCCTTGCGAAAGTGCGCTCAGCGCCCGAGTTAGCCGGAAAATCCGTCTAACTCCTCGCGAATGCTCGCCCAGTGCCCGAGTTAGCCGGAAAATCCGTCTAACTCCTCGCGAAAGTGCGCTCAGCGCCCGAGTTAGACGGAAAATCCGTCTAACTCCTCGTGGATGCTCGCCCAGCGCCCGAGTTAGCCGGAAAATCCGTCTAACTCCCTGCGAATGCTCGCCCAGTGCCCGAGTTAGACGGAAAATCCGTCTAACTTCTCGCGAAAGTGCGGCCAGTGCCCAAGTTAGCCGGAAAAACCGTCTAACTCCCTTCCACGCGCTAACCGAACTCATATGCCAACTCCTTCCACAGGCCATGATTTTTAATGACTCTAGCAAATGTGGTACTATTAGTAGATCACGTTTGGCTTGAAAGGAGTGAGAAGACGGATGAATAGGGAAGATCCGTCGAAGGAACATATTACGCAACATCGACACTTTACATTTCGACTTAACATCTTTTTCTTCAGCATTTTCTTGTTATTCTCCATCTTAATCTTTCGTCTGGCTTTCCTGCAGTTCGTTGAGGGCAAGTCGCTATCGGACCAGGAAGGGAAGCTGCGATCGAAGCATAATTCGATTCCGCCGATACGAGGGACGATATTCGATATGAAGGAATACCCGATTGCAGAGTCGACCTCATCCCAATCGCTATTTTATTCCGTTGAGCCCGGTAAGAAGGAGAAAGATCCGGTTGTTGAGCTGGCTCGGAACGTGGAGCAGATATTCGTCCAATACGGAGATCCTAAGAAAGTGATGTCCGCAGAGGAAATCATAAAGAAAATGGACGTCGGCTTCGATCTGGATAAGAACAAGACGAAGGATCCCAGCTATTATTCGGTACCACGTCGGATAAAAGCGGATTTGACGAATGCTGAGATCGCCTACTTATCCGAGCATCGGGACGAGCTCCCCGGTATGGAAATCCAGGAAGAAAGCATACGTCACTACAACGAAAAGACGATTGCCGTACAACTGGTCGGGTACTTGAAGTCATTTTCATCCGCACGCAACAAAGACAACGGGTTAGAGTTTTACAAGCAGAAGGCCGAATCCACAGACCCGACGGATGAGTATTTGGATACCGAAGATGTTGGGTTTGACGGTATCGAATACTTATATCAGAACGAGCTTCGCGGCAAGAACGGGGTGAAGAGCTACCCGATAAATGCGGCTGAGAAGATTGTAGGTCCTGTTTCGTTAATCAAGCCGGAAAAAGGAAACAATCTATACTTAACGATTCATTCGGACGTGCAGTTGGAGACGGAGAACGCCATCATGGAGCATTTGGCCTACATTCGCAGCCCTGCTCGGGACCGGTGGAGTTATGCACCCTATGCGACGACAGGTTACGCAGTAGCCATGGAAGTCGATACGGGAAAAGTGGTAGCCATGGCCAGCATGCCCGATTACAACCCCAATCTATGGAACGGTGGCATTAGTCCGGAAGATTACGAGAGAGTGAAGTTTTTCGTCGAGAACGGGACGATTCGCGAGGTTCGACCACCTTACACCGATGCGAAGGAACTCAATAAACACCCGACATCTCTAGTCTATTTGGGCTCCACCATCAAACCATTGACAGTCCTGCTCGGCTTGAATGAGAAGTTGATGGGCATCAATGAAATCTACAATGACACGGGGAAATTCTTTTATGGAAAAGACAACAAAGCGTCCTTATCGAACTCGGATGGCAAAGTAAACGGACCTATTAATGCGATGCAAGCGATCCAGTATTCCTCCAATACCTACATGTCCGCGATGATCGGTAATCGGTTGTACTTCAGACCGAATACGGACGGGATCGCAGTATGGAACGATTATATGGAACGGTTCGGCCTGGGTGTGTTGACAGGTAGTGGGCTGCGCGGCGAGTATGCGGGATACAAGGAATACAATCAATCGAACAAGAAGTATGGGGCTCAAGCGGCGCTTATTCCGGCGTCATGGGGGCAGATGGGGAAATACACGACGTTGCAGCTAGCCCAGTATACGGCTATGTTGGGCAATCGGGGCGAGCGGCTGAAACCGCAATTCGTCAATAAAATTACAACCTATGATGGACAACCGGTGCAGGGTTTCCAGAAGGAAGTGCTGAGCAAGGAAACATTCCCGAAGGAATACTGGGATACGGTGCAACGGGGGATGGAGCTGGTCAAACAAAGCGGCTTCGATGGATTCCCTTATAAAGTAGCCTCCAAGACGGGAACGTCCACGCAATCGGTCGCGGGTAAAGATATCGACAACGCGGTATTCATCGCCTATGCGCCGGCTGAGAAGCCGAAGCTAGCGGTTGCCGTTATTATCCCCGAGGGGGGATTCGGCTCGTATGGAGCCGCTCCGATCGCGCGTCGAATGTTCGATGCCTACGATCGGGAAATCGGGCTGACCGGCGTTCCGAATCCGAATGCTGGAGCACCGAAACCATAATCATCCATCATCCCAAATCATGACCTTTATGAGGTTGTGGATTGGGATGTTTGTGTTAAAATGAGCTTAATCGGATATTTCCAAGGAGCGGCATTTATTTATGATCTTAAATGAATTTACGAACTATAAGGCGGTTTTTTTCGACGCGGGAGACACGCTTCTGACGATTCCCGGAGCCCGCGAGACGATGCAGCGCTACTTGGCGGAACAGTCGTTCCATCGCACAGCGGATCAGATTGGGGAGCGGTTCGACGCCGCCTTCCGCTTGTTGTATTACAATAAGCCCGTGTTGGGCAACGAATTATGTTCCCCGGAGTCGGATCGGACGTTCTGGGTCGAGCTGTATCGGCATATGTTGGCCGAGTTAGGCGCTTCCCCACTCGTGGAGGAAGAGCTGATCCACCAATGGTGTCACGAGATGTACGACCTGTTCGTATCGCCGGAGCAATACGTCTTGTTCGATGATGTGATAATGACGCTGGAGGCGCTCCAGGTGCGAGGGTATCGGATGGCGATCATCTCGAATTTCGCCCCGACTTTGCGCAGCATCTTACAGTACATGCAGATTGACCATTACTTCGATCCGATTATCGTCTCAACGGAAGTCGGGCTGGAGAAGCCGAACCCGGCGATCTTCCAGCTGGCGTTAGAGCAATCTGGACTGGCAGCAGACGAAGTGCTGTATGTCGGGGACCACGATCAGAACGATATATGGGCACCGAACCAAATCGGCATGCAAGCCGTGAAGATCAAACGGTATGCATATCATGCAGGCGAGGGAATTCATTCGCTTAGGGAGCTGTGGCAAGATGAAGCCGACTAAGGAGGGATTCCGGTCATGACGAGAAAAGACCCTTCTAAGGAAGATGCGGGGAAAAACCGGCACTTTTCGTTTCGGTTGAATTTCTTCTTCTTCTGCATCTTCTTGTTGTTCTCTATCCTGATCGTTCGGCTTGCCTTGCTGCAGTTTGTAGAAGGGAAGGCGCTGGCGGAGGAAGAAAGCCGGATGAAGTCGATGCACCATTCGATTCCGCCGATTCGCGGGACGATATTCGACCAGAAGAACAACATTCCACTCGCGGAATCGACCTCCACGCAATCACTATTCTACTCTATCGAACCGGGCAAGAAGGAGAAAGACCCGATAGTGAATATGGCCAAGAAACTGGAGCAGGTGTTCAAGGATTACGGAGACCCGAAGAAAGTGATAACCGCACAGGAAATCATTAAACGGATGGACGTCGGCTATGATCTGGACAAAAATACGACCAAAGATCCGAGCTACTACTCCGTGCCGCGAAGAATCAAGGCGGATTTGGTGAATACCGAGATCGCTTATATAGCCGAGCATCGAGATGAGTTCCCCGGTATAGAAATTCAGGAAGAGAGCATTCGGCATTACAATGACAAGACGATTGCCGTGCAACTGGTCGGCTATCTGAAGTCGTTCTCCGCGGCGCGCAATAAGGAGAACGGGCTGGAATTTTATCGACAGAAGGCAGAGTCCAAGGACCCCACAGTGGAATACCTGGATACGGAAGATGTAGGGTTCGACGGGATTGAGTATTTGTTCCAGGACGAGCTTCGTGGCAAGAACGGCGTTAAGAGCTACCCGGTTAATGCAGCTCAGAAGATTGTAGGTCCGGTATCCATCCAGAAACCTGAGAAGGGAAATAACCTATACCTGACCATCAATACGAGCGTTCAACTGGAGACGGAGAACGCGATTATGGAGCACTTGAAGGTGATTCGGAACGCGAGAAACGACGTCTGGCGTTATGCACCGAATGCGACGACCGGCTATGCGGTAGCGATGGAGGTCGATACCGGGAACGTGGTCTCGATGGCCAGTATGCCCGATTACGATCCGAACATATGGCACGGCGGCATTAATACGGAGGATTACAAGGGCATTCAATATCAGTACTTGAACGGAGCGATCTCCGAGGTATACGCGAACTACCCGGATGCGAAGGAAAGAGCGAAGCACCCAACTTCGCTCGTGTACTTGGGCTCGACGATCAAGCCATTGACCGTGATGATTGGGTTGAAGGAAGGCATCATATCGGCGAATGAGACGTACTACGATTCAGGCGAAATGACGTTCGGGAAAGACAAGACGGTCATTCATAACTCGGACAATCGTGCATGGGGGCCTATTAATGCCTGGCAAGCAATCTGGCATTCGTCCAATACGTACATGTCGGAGATGATCGGGCTGCGGCTGTTCAACAAATACAACAGAAGTAATACCGAGATGAAGGTATGGGACGATTACATGAAGCAATTCGGTCTAGGAATCAAGACGGAAAGCGGACTTCGTTATGAATCGCCCGGCATTATCGATTACAACAACGAAGCGAAGAACGCCAGTACACAGTCCGCGCTTGTTCGCTCCTCATGGGGGCAGATGGGGAAATATACGACACTGCAGCTAGCGCAATTCGCGGCGATGCTCGGCAATAAGGGCAAACGATTGAAACCGAATTTTGTCGACAGGATGACTACTTACGATAACCAGCCGATTAAGAAATTCGAGCCGGTAGTGTTGAACGAAGTGGCGTTCCCGAAGGAATATTGGGATACGATCCATAGAGGGATGCTGCTCGTTAACAAGGATGGATTCGACGGGATCGCCTACCCGGTTGCGGCTAAGACCGGAACATCGACTCAGAGCATTGCCCGCCAGGAAATCAACAATGCGGTATTCATCGCCTATGCCCCTGCTGACAAGCCGAAGCTGGCCGTCGCGGTCGTCATTCCGGAAGGTGGATATGGGTCGTATGGAGCTGCTCCGATTGCTCGCCGCATCTTCGACGCCTACGATCGGGAGTACGGCATGTACGGGGTGCCGAACCCGAATGCGGGAGTGAAGGCAGTAGGACAGTAGTAACGATCAGAGCATATAGGAAGCGGATGTACAAAGGAATGGAGCCTTTCGTATTGGACGAAGGGCTCTTTTTTTTGCGACATCAATTGTTGCACTAATGAAACAATTTTGCGTATACTAAATAAAAAGTTGTGGGAGAATGATACGGATTACATGATAGAGGAGTTGAATCTACATGAAAACAAAAAGAGTATTGAGCCCTTCCATCAGACGGTTCATATGGGGGATGCTGTTTCTGACGGTAACCACTTTATTCACCGTATGTTGCTGATATCGTGTACAGCCTTGTTTCTGAAAAAAAGGAGAGGTATGATATACTAAATGTTTAATTGCGATAATGGACCTCTCAGGAAAGGAACAAACGGCTATGTGTGGCATTACAGGCGTGATGTATTTTGATCAAAGGGAACCGTCGGTTCCTATGCTTAAGCAGATGATGGATGTGATCGAGCACCGGGGGCCGAACGATTCGGGCGTTTGGACGGATCCGGGTATCGGGCTAGGATTTCGTCGGCTGTCGATTATTGACTTGAAGGAAGGGCACCAGCCACTCAGCAATGAGGATGATTCGGTATGGATCGTCTTCAACGGTGAGATCTATAATTATCAGCGGCTGAGGGAAGAGCTGATCGCTCGCGGACATCAATTCAAGACCCATACGGATACAGAAGTCATTGTCCACCTGTACGAGGAGTATGGCGAGCGGTGCGTCGATCATCTGCGCGGTATGTACGGCTTCGTCATCTGGGATCGCAATAAGCGGGAATTTTTCGGAGCGCGTGATCATTTTGGGATCAAGCCCTTCTACTACTATGCAGATGGTACACGGCTATTGTTCGGCTCGGAGATTAAGAGCTTGCTCGCGGCCGATGAAATGGAACGCCGACTCAATGAAGACAGTCTGCTGCAATATTTGACTTTCCAATATGTGCCGGAGCCCGAGACGATGTTCGCGGGCATTCATAAGCTGCCGCCTGCGCATACGATCCGAGTAACAGCCGATGGCCGTATCACCATCCGCCGTTACTGGGATCCGATGTTCGCGCCGGTGAAGCGGCCGTTCCACGACGTCGTCGAGGAGCTGCGCGCGAAGCTGCAGGATTCCGTCGTGCATCATATGCACAGCGACGTTGAGCGTGGCTGCTTCTTGTCGAGTGGCATCGACTCGACGGCCATAGCGGCTCACATGCGGGCGATTGAGCCGATCCAGACGTTCTCGGTCGGCTTCGACGGACCGAACAACGAGACGATCATCGCCCGTCAGACCGCAGAGGCGCTCGGGACGGAGCATTACGAGAAGCTGATAACTGCCGACGATTTCTTCGGTGCGCTGCCGAAGGCGATCTGGCACCAGGACGAGCCGGTCGCCGATCCATCGGCTATCGCACTCTACCATGTCGCCGGGCTGGCGCGTGAGCACGTGACCGTCGTGCTATCCGGCGAAGGCGCCGATGAGTTGTTCGGCGGATACCGCATCTACCGTGAGCCGCTGTCGCTGCGGCCGCTCGGTTGGCTACCGCAGCCGGCCATGCGGCTGCTGCACCGCTTGGTCCGCTTCCTGCCGGAAGGCGTGAAGGGGCGCAACTACATGTTGCGCGGGACAACGCCGCTCGAGGAGCGGTTCCTTGGCAACGCCAAGCTGTTCGGCGAGGCGGCCAAGGGTGAGCTGCTGCAGCTGGACCGCAAGCGGTTGCGTTCTTATCGCAACCCGTGGCAAGTGGCGGGTGAGTTCTACGGCAAGACCGGACACTTGGACCCTGTGTCGCGTATGCAGTACATTGACATGAATCTGTGGCTGCCTGGCGACATTCTGATGAAGGCCGACAAGATGACGATGGCACATTCGCTGGAGCTGCGTGTGCCGTTCTTGGACAAGGAGTTGTTCGAGTTCGCGAGAACGATTCCGATGGAATATCGGCTTGCCGAAGGGACGACCAAGTACGTGTTCCGCAAGGCGATGGAAGGGATCATCCCGGACTTCATCCTGAACCGACCGAAGCTAGGATTCCCGGTTCCGCTGCGCGACTGGGTAAAGGGCCCGCAGGGTGCTATGATGCGGGAGCAAATCCGGGCAAGCGGCATCGACGAGTGGTTCGATCTCGGCGTGGTCGATCGGATGTTCGACAAGCATACGGCCGGTCAGGGCGACTATGCACGACTCATCTGGGCGGTGTACGTATTCGGCTTGTGGCACGCGACCTATATGAAAGAAGTGCCTAATCTGGGACTGGGGTCCGCATTCGGATCAGGGTTCGGAACGGGATACAGTGGGAGTAGCGGACAATTAGGACGTCAATCGACGGGCTCATAGAGCGATTCAGACAAATGCGAGGGAGACATCAACCAACATGGGAAGATATAAATTACTTGCACTGGATATGGATGGGACATTGCTGAACGAGGAATCGATAATTTCCGAGGACAACCGGAATTGGATGCAGAAGGCGTTGGACGCTGGCATTACCGTCATTCTCTCGACCGGACGCGGGGTGCAGAAAGTATATCCGTACACAGATGAAATTGGCTTGAAGACACCGATCGTAGCCGTGAATGGCAGCGAAGTGTGGAAGGAACCACGGGTGCTGCTGCAGCGGCATCTGATGGAAGTAGAGTGGATTCGCAGCTTGCATCAGATGGCGGTTCAATATGACACCTGGTTCTGGAGCTATTCCGTGGAAGGCGTGCATAACAAGGACAATTGGGTACAAGAGGACCTGGAGTCGATCCAGTGGTTGAAGTTCGGTTACTACACCGAGAACGACGACAGCCGCCATCGCATTCTGGATGCGCTGAACGAGTGGGGGATATTCGAGATCACGAATTCACACCCTCATAATCTGGAGATCAACCCGAAGGGGATCAGCAAGGCGAGCGGGATTGAAGAGGTATGCAAGCTGCTCGGGTATTCGATGTCGGAAGTTGTGGCGATGGGCGATAGCTTGAACGATATGGCGATGATCCGGGCCGCAGGCCTCGGTGTGGCGATGGGCAATGCCCAGGAGGAATTGAAGCGGGCTGCGGACTTAGTCACAGTAACGAATCAGGAGTCTGCAGTAGCCAAGGTCATTCGCGAGCATATTCTTGTCTAATTAGCAGCTAACAGCAGCTAGCTGAAGAGTAGAGGCAGAAGCTAGGGAATTCTGCCTAACTCGCACGGACCATGGCGAAAAGTGGGGAGAGAGCTGGTAAATTCGCAGAAGCGGGAAACATACTGGGTGACTGCCTATCGTATAGGAGGAGGTGCAGGGATGGTAATTACAGGCTGGATTCTTGTCATAGTGTTGTTCGTCGTTGGGATGGCCGGAGCGATTTTTCCGATTCTTCCGGGTGTGCTTGCCATCTATGCTGCTTTCTTCGTGTATGGCTTTTTCATCGGATTCAGCGAGTTTGGCTTCTGGTTCTGGTTGTTCCAGACGTCCATCGTCGTGGCTGTCATCGTAGCCGACTATCTAGTCAGCGCGCTTGGGGTGAAGAAGTTCGGGGGCTCGCGGGCTTCCGTCAT
Organism: Paenibacillus sp. P4_E11; assembly: GCF_056401635.1. NCBI lineage: Bacteria > Bacillati > Bacillota > Bacilli > Caryophanales > Paenibacillaceae > Paenibacillus > Paenibacillus sp. P4_E11. Next base: position 48,572 of record NZ_JBFUIX010000025.1, read on the forward strand.
AGGCAGCACGATCGGAATTCTAATCGGTCCGTTCATCATTCCTGGTGTAGGTCTACTAGTCGGTCCTTTTCTTGGAGCACTGATCGGGGAACTGCTTATCGGAACGAGGCCAGATCAGGCTGTGAAAGTCGGAGTAGGCTCTTTGGTTGGTTTTTTGTCAAGTGTAGTCGTAAAATTCATTTTACAATTCATCATGATTGTGTTATTTATAGGTTGGGTCATTTGGAATTAATCAATCTACATACGGACAAGGAGGGGATGCAAGTTGATCCGCGTCGTAATATGGAATGAATATTTGCATGAGAAGCAGAATGAGGAAGTAGCCAAGCTATACCCGGAAGGGCTTCATGGTGCGATTGGAGCGGGAATCCAGCAGGAGGGCGTGCAGATCGGTTACGCTACCCTGGAGGAGCCGGAACACGGTCTGACGGAAGAGGTGCTGAATGCGACTGATGTGCTGATCTGGTGGGGACATCGTGGGCATAATCTTGTGTCTGACGACATCGTGAACCGCGTTCAGAAGCGTGTCCTGGAAGGCATGGGGCTGATCGTGCTGCACTCCGGACATTTCTCTAAGATTTTCAAGAAGCTGATGGGGACGTCTTGCGATCTGAAATGGCGAGCAGTAGGGGAAAAAGAACGCTTATGGGTCGTCGATCCATCCCATCCGATCGCTCAAGGGATTGGGCAGCACTTCGAGCTCGAGCATGAAGAAATGTACGGGGAGCACTTCGATATTCCGGCACCGGACGAGCTTGTGTTCGTCAGTTGGTTCGAAGGTGGGGAAGTGTTCCGCAGTGGGTGCACATTCCGTCGTGGGCAGGGTAAAATCTTTTACTTCCGTCCCGGTCACGAAACGTACCCGACTTACTACAACGAGAACGTGCTGCGTGTCATTTCCAATGCGGTGCATTGGGCAGCGCCTAAGCTCGGGGAGAAGCCGGTATACGGAAACGCGAAGCCGCTTGAACCGATTAAGGGAATATAGGCATTATTCACTACCTAATAAATTGAAGAACATCGGATCACCCCAAGCTGCAGCTAGTCTGCGGCTTTTTATTTTTGTACAGATTGAACCTTTTCCGGCCATCGGACCAATATAGAGTGAAATAATCAATAGGGGGGCCGGCCGCCCATGACACACACTTTGGACAAATTGCAGGATGATCTACGAAGACTGAAAGAGGGAGACAAGGACGCTTTCCACACCGTATATGAGCAGACCAAGGATCATGTATACCGTACGGTAGCTATGCTCGTGAACAACAAGCAAGATGTTCACGATGTTATAAGCGAGGTGTATGCGGAGCTGTTCCAATCCGTCGCCCGTTATGATGCCCAGAAGCCATTCCGGGCATGGTTGACAGGTATCGTCATTCGTCAGGCTCACAACTGGAACCGTAAGCTATGGCGGAAATTCAGGCTGTTCGAGCGCAGTAAGCATTATGCCCAGGAAGATCGAACTCCCGGCTCGGAGGAGCTGCTCCTGCAGCAGGAAGAGCAGGGCGAGTTGATTCGCCTCGTGCAGAAGCTGCCGTACAAGCAGCGAATTGTCGTCGTGCTGCGTTACTATCAGCAATGCGCTTTTGAAGAAATCGCGGAGCATTTGGGCATTCCAGTCGGTACCGTGAAATCGAGACATCATCATGCCCTCGATAAGCTCCGCAAGCATGCGACCATCAACTCGATCCATGAAGACCAGGGAGGCTTGGCCATATGTCCATCCAAAATCAATTAACACACGAGCTCAAGCGTTTTGCTGAACAATTGAAGGTTCCTTCAGTGTTAGATAGCCGCATTGACCGGCTGTACGACACGTATCGCGAAGCTGTGCAACGGTCCGACCGTAAATTGACCAATCGCAGGGGGAGTAGAAGGCTGGCGCGCATAGCTGTTGTTGCTGCCTGTGTATTCCTGTTCTCCGGAATCGCTTATGCCTCTGGCTTGCTCTACCAGCTGCAAGGGAATAGCGTGCGAGTGGAACTAACCTCCAGCTCCGCTTTTAATGTGAAGGCTGAGCAGGCGACTGCGATTCACTCCTTCCTTGCAGAGACGAGGCAGCAGTTGCAGCCGGGAGAGTCTGCTTATGTGTACTTGCCTGAGCTGGAGCAAGCTAAGGTGAAGCCTTTTCTAAAGGTAGTCCGGCCTCTAGCCTTCACGGACATTGTGCAATGGAACGAGCAAGCGGCGGGCAAGTATGGGGGACGGTTGCAAACACCGACAGCAGCACCGGATGGATTCCACTTCACCAGAGGTGAGCTGCAGTCGCCACTCGGCATGATAGATCCGGAAGTGTATCCGACTCTGAACAAGCAGATCAAGAAGGTGGACGGGAAACAAGCGATTGTCTTACCAGTAAGTGTGACGGACAATTCTCTCCGGGATGCCTTAGATTCACCGGGGCTTGTCTACACGAATGAGCAGCAGGATCAGATCGAAATCCGTTATCAGGTTATGCCTGAGGCGATGAAGAAGCTGGACGTGAGGATGAAAACAGGTGAATCTACGACTATGGAGAAGATTTCGGTAAAGGGCAGCTTGGAAGGGTATTACACGATGAATCCGAACAATGTGTTTAGTGAATCGGGTTACATGCAGGATTTAAATTGGATCGAACAAGAGGGTGGACGTACCGTTATGTACCACATCCAGTCTTCCTCGGCTAAGGTAACCAAGGCAGATCTGTTGCTTGTGGCCAATCATTTGAGCTATTGATTAGGGGAGAGGCTGCAAGACGATTTTTTCGTCTTAGGGCCGCAAAGTCGACGCAGAGGGAGCATGCAAGGTCGGAAATGAGGCTGTCGATTAACTGAGGACAATAGGAGTGGAGAGTGAAAAAGAGGACCCCAGCGAGTTTTGGCTTGAACCTCCATACCACTTGATGCCTTATACAATCAGGGAGGTTCAAACAAGATGTTTGAGCTCACGGGGTCCCCGCAAAGTACTCGGCGTTATCTACAGAGCTAGTCTTCACTTTGTGGGGTAAAGCGTAGGGGTCCTTTTTCACTTGGAACTCAACATTGAATCGACAGTCTTTATTGAGGCACACTGCCCGTATAGGCAGATTGTGGTCTGTAGATTCGATTGTCCTCCGCCTGTTCGAGCACATGTGCCGTCCAACCAACGATCCGACTTGCAGTGAATGTTGCGGTGAACAAGCTAGGATCAAGCCGTACGGCCTTCAGAACAGCTGCTGCGAAAAACTCCACGTTCGTATACAGCTTCCGTCCGGGCTTGTATTCATTAAGTAGCCGGATCGCGGTTGCCTCCACATGGAGCGCAAACGCGAACCATGGATCTTCATTATTCAGCCGTGAAGTTACTTCCTTCAGCGCCTCGGCTCGCGGGTCCATCGTCTTGTAGACGCGATGTCCGAATCCCATCAGCTTCTCGCGATTCTCGAGCCTGTCCCGAATCCAGGACTCGGCGTTCTCCATCGTGCCGATCTCCTCCAGCATGGCGATGACTTCCGAAGGTGCACCGCCATGAAGAGGCCCCTTCATCGCACCGATGCCGGCGCAGATAGAGGACGCCATGTCCGATTCCGTCGAGCAGACGACTCGGCTGGCGAATGTAGAAGCGTTCAAACCATGCTCCATCGTCAGGATCAGGTATGCGTCAAGCGCCTGAACGTGAGCTTCGGAGGGTACCTCTCCTGTTAGCATGTATAAGTAATTGGCAGCGTGACGAAGCTGCGGGTGCGGCTCAACATACGACTTGCCTTGCAGCCTTCTGAAGCGGTACGCGATGATGGAGGGAAGAACGGCAGTCAATTGCATAGCCTGCTCGACAGTAGGCGGCCAAGCGAAACGGTTGTCGCCCAAGGCAGACACGGCGGTACGCAGGATGCTCATCATCGGTGTACCCTCGGGCAACACATCGAGCACTTGCCGGATGTAGACCGGTAACGTCCGGTACTCGGACATGGTGATCTTGAAATCCCGCAGCGCGACTTCATTCGGCAATGTTCCATACCAGAGTAAGTACGCCGTTTCTTCAAATGTACGGTTGACGGCCAGCTCTCGAGCCCAATGCCCGCGAAATACCAAACGCCCCCTAATACCATCAACTAAGCTAATGGCCGATTCAGCGGCAACAATACCTTCCAATCCTTTTACAATCATTCGGAATACCTCCTCGATCATTTCTCACATGGAAATGGATTGATTTCAGTATATCCGTGAATCATCATAAACGATAATTGTTATATTGTTTATGAGTGATAAATAATATTTATCGAAATAACGATTCTATTCATTCACGAATGTTCCGATGAATTGAGCTACCTCTCGGTCATATCCTACGGGATCGACTTGTCTTGCCAGTCCATGCCCTGCACCGTGTACGATAAACAACTTTTTGTTCGCTGGACCGTTCTCGTACAACTCGTACACCATCTCGGAAGGCACGAACGAGTCGGCATCACCGTGAATGAACAGCATCGGCGTAGTGGATTTCTTCACTTGCTTCAAAGCCGAGGCTTCTCCGAAATAGTACCCCGCGCGAAGTTTGGTCACCAGACTGGTCGATTGCACGAGCGGGAATGATGGGAGGCGGTACATTCGCTTCAACTGATAGGCCAGCTGAGCTTTAACCGATGTATACCCACAATCCTCAACAATCGCTTTGACATTCGGAGGCAGAGCTTCACCACTTGTCATCATGACAGTCGCTCCTCCCATGGACACGCCATGCAGAACGATTTGAACGTGGGTGCCGGTATGCTCGATAACTTTGTTAATCCATAGGACGTAATCCTTGCGTTCCGGCCAACCGAAACCGATATATTTCCCCTTGCTCTTCCCATGCCCGCGGGCATCGGGGAGTAGGACGTTAAAGCCTAGCTTGTCTCTGTACATCTCAGCCAGATTACTCATCTGAACGGCTTGTCCAGAATATCCATGCGCGAGAATGACAGTTTTGTCTGATGGTCGATCAGTTGCCAAATAATAAGCATGAAGCATGATCCCATCGTCTGACGTCATGTTCCACTCCTCAAAACCTTGCTGACCCCACCAATCCTGATCGATCTTGTATGGATTCTCGGCGGTAGAGCTGACTGCCAGATCCGGATTGCCATTAAGGAAGCTCTTATCCGCGCGAGCAATAGCGACGTGATAAAAGTAGTTGCTAGCGAACGTGAGGATGATCAATAACAGCACAATTATTGTAAAGGACATGACCAACACCCTTTTTTCATTAGATTCTCCCAGGTTAGTACTGTCGATACAAATTGATTAAGTCTTTCCAAGCAGCGGCAGCCGCTCCTGTGGGGCTGGAAGCACCGCCAGTCGCGCACAACCTTCTACACCACTGTATCCTATAAACACGCAGAAAAAAAGAAAGCCCTGTAAAGGTCTTTCTTCTCTTCCCGCCACGAACGACTTACGTTCTCACTTACGATCCGACTACAGCAATAAGGTAATGGCCAGCAGATCGAACAAGACGAGCGGCAGCACCGTGGTGTTGTAATAGTAGTTCTGGAAAGGACTGTAAAGGCGGTTAGTGTCCTGTTGTGGAACATGTAAGTATACGAACTCTGGATCGACGTGAACGATGTACCCTTCATGCGTATTGCCGTTCATGCGTTGCAGCCGTACATACCGGTTCACATATTGGGAGCAAGCGTGGAACGCCTCTTCTTTGGCTTGGTGGACCGCTTTCTTACATTCTGGCTTTGCTTCATAGATCACCATGACGTCATGCACCTCCGTGTATAGTCATGATTATAATATGCAAGCGCCCAGATTTGGTTCATACGGATGACATTATGATCAGGCAACGACTTCTTTCTGCTTCTGTGCAGTGGGACTGGTCGTTGGGGCCGATTGTTTTTTGCGAATCCAGAAACAAAGCGGCAGGCCGATCAACACGACGAGGGTAGCAAGCAAATAGACGTCATTCACGCTCATTGTGAAAGAGGCTAGCTGAATCGTTGCTTTATCCACTCCGGTAGTGGCAGCAGACTTGCTCATGTCTGTAACATGGGCGGTCATGCGGGAGCCCAGCATAGCAGTGAATAGCGCGATTGAGAAGGAGCCCAGCACATTACGAATCCAGTTACTGATCGACGAAGCGTGTCCGGACAATATGGGTGAGATTTGCTCCATTCCGGCAGTACTTGCCGGCATTGTAGCCATCCCGATTCCGAGATTACGCACGATCATCCAGAACACGATGTAGCCGTGGGATATATTTACGCTTAACCAGCTCAAGGCTAGCGTGCCTACAGCAATGAGCACAATCCCGGCAATCATAAGCTGCATAGGGCCGATTCGGGAATATAGCTTACCAACAACAGGCATGGCTATCGCCATCACGAGAGAGGCCGGCAGCAGGATAAGTCCCGTGTCGAGCGGTGTAACGTGTTGAATATTTTGCAGAAACAACGGGGTCAAGTATGTTCCGGAGTACAGGCTAACCGTGATAATACAGCTGATGATCAGCGTAAGGGTATATCTGGTGTTCTTGAACACACGCAGATTGAGCAGAGGCACCGGTGTCTTCAGTTCGCGAATCACGAAGGCGAGCAAGAGCAAGATTCCGGCTCCGAGTGTCGTTAACGTTTCCCAGCTGGACCAGCCCCAAGTGTTCCCTTTGCTGAAGGCGATCAGAAGCGACAAGCTACCGAGCATAACGGTCAGCAGGCCTGGAACGTCCAGCGATTTGGGGACATTCAGCCTGTAGTAAGGAATAAGCTTGGCAACAAGGATAATCGAGATGATGCCGATCGGGACGTTCATGAAGAACAACCATTGCCAACTGAAGCTCTGAATGAGCCAGCCGCTCAGTGTGGGGCCGAATGCAGGCCCGAGCATCGCAGACAGCGACCATAAACTGATGGCGAACGCTTGTTTTTCCCTAGGAACGACTTGGAAAATAATAGTCATCGTCGCAGGCATAATGAGTCCGCTGAACGCGCCTTGAATAATACGGAAGGCGATTAACGATGTCGGATCCCAAGCAAGAGCGCAAAGCAAGGAGAACAAGGTAAACCCGATGAGTGAGAACATATACAGCTTCTTGTAACTGAACCGTTCCCCCAGGTAGCCTGTCAACGGAGCGATCGTACCCGTGGCGAGCATGAAGCCGGTAATCGTCCATTGAATGGTACTGAGCTCCGAGTCGAAGTGCGTCATGAGAACCGGAATGGCTACATTAATGGTACTCATGCTTAGAATGGTAACGAAGGAACCGAAAAATATCGCAATCATAATAGGCCAGAACGGCAAGTTGTGAGTGGGTTCCTTTGGTGTTTCTTTGGTTGCATCTAGGGATGCATCTTTCATCTTGATTTTCCTCCGCTTGTCTATTTTGTCATCCATGTGTACGGATTTACATATAAATGGCATGGAATCAATCCTACTATGATATGCAGGAGACGTCAATTGTAAAGTATTCGCATAACCATTCTTGCGCGGTAGCCCCTATTACCGAAAACTTGTATAATGGAAGTCATGAAATAATAGGGAGAAGGTAACACATTGTCTAAAGATTCACTTGTCAAAGGCACGATCATATTGGCGTTGGCTGCGCTGATTGCCCGTGTGTTAGGTGCGGTACAGCGCATTCCGCTCGTATATTTGCTGGACGACCCCGGCATGGCGACGTATTCGATCGCCTTCAATATATACAGCTTCCTGCTCGTAGTAGCTACAGCCGGTATTCCAAGCGCGCTAAGTAAGCTGGTGTCTGAACAGACGGCTCTAGGCCAGCATGCAGAGGCCAATCGTATCTATCGCGCGGCAGGCTTATTCGCGTTGGGGGCCGGCGTCGTGATGACGCTGCTTCTACTTGCATTCGCGCCCTTCTATGCGAATCATATCAGTCACGACCCTGATGCTGTGCTGTCCATCCGGGCGCTTGCCCCAGCCCTACTGCTGTTCCCGTTAATCGCGATTATGCGGGGATATTTCCAAGGGCGGCAACGGATGTTGCCCAACGGGCTTTCGCAAATTATTGAGCAAATTCTCCGGCTTGTTACCGCAGTCGGGTTGGCTTACTTCCTGCTGTCGTTCGACTTCGGTCACGTCAAGGCAGTAGCGGGCGCTTCGTTCGGCGGCGTCATGGGCAGTATCGGTGCGGTGCTCGTGATGGGCTATTACGCGCTCGCGTTGCGCCGCGAGGATGCACGGACCGGTCTGACTGGCAATGCGACAGCGGTGCAACCGCTTCGCTATGCGGACATCTACCGCAGACTGTTCCGCGTCTCGGTTCCGATTGTGCTGTTCTCAACAGCGGTGCCGCTGATCTACCTGATTGACTCTTCGATTACGATCAGTCTGCTTCAGCCGGATCTTACATACGATGCGGCGAAGGAAGCGCTTGGCCTGTTGGGTGGACGAGCCCAATCGCTCGCAGGTATTCCGATCATTCTGGCCATTGCCCTTAGCCAATCGGCGGTTCCTGTCGTATCGGCGGCATTCGCGCGCAAGGATATGGAGCTGGTGCGGAAGCAGGCTTCCAAGGCACTCTACTTGTCAGTAGTAACGGGACTGCCCATGGTGTTAGCGATATGTGTGGCGGCTCGACCGCTGAACGGATTCCTGTTCGGCAATCACGAAGGCACGTCCATTATCGTGCTGTTGACGATCAGTGTCATGTACCAGATCGTGATGCAGACGTCTGGCGCGATTCTGATGGGAATGGGAAAGATGAAGCCCTTGATCGTCCATGTTGTCGTCGGACTGGTGATTAAGCTTGTGGCGAGCTTCTTGCTCGCTCCGTGGTTGGGCATTTACGGTATCATTGCGGCGACAGCGCTTTGTTTTATCGTGATGGCGCATTTGAACTTACGCATCCTGAAACGCCAAGTGAACTTTACGGTACTGGGTCGCAAATGGGGCGGAGTAATTGTCACGGTACTTGTAACGGCTGCTGCCGGTGCTGCACTGGAATTGGCCACGTTCAATTGGCTGCAGCCGTTCGCTTCCCGACTGAACGATATGGGCAATGCCATTATTGTAGGTGCGTTTGCTTGCATGCTGTATGTCGTTCTTCTGTTCGTCACTCGGACCGTAACGGAAGAGGAGATCGGAAGCTTCCCGAGGCCGCTGCAGCAAGTTTTTCGGAAATTCGTGAAGCGCAGCGCCAACAGCCGTCAGTCGGGTTAAGTGAACTTCTGACTGGCAAGCGCTGCAAGCTCCAGCTTATTCAGCGCGAAGCAGTATTCATTGGTGATCTCGAAGGAGCGAGGCAACGCGATATCGCTGAAGTAATCCATTGCCTTCATATCGGAGAACCAATCATAACGGTCTGACGGTTCCAGTTGTCGATCTTTCCAGGCGTTGGCCAGCTTCGGACTATATAATCGATCCGCACCTGCAACGAGCTTGCAGCCATCCAGCTTCTCCGTGAGATTCGTTCCCGGAGGAGCTTTTTTGATCGTTGCGAACAGTTGAGGCCAATAGTCCGAACGGGAACCCGTGTGTGGGGAAACGGAGGCGAAAGTGAGGACGCCTTCATGAATAGCAGGCACACCGAAAAGGATCGCATACAGCTTCTTACCGATCCCGATACGTTCTGATAAGTCGGAGAACGATTCCAGGATGACGCCGGCTAATCGGTGCGATTGCAAGTGATCCTGCGAGTAAGGGAAAACGATAATATTTAACTGGAACAGCGCTTGTGCCTTCAATGCCAAAGAATCGAGCAAGGAGCGGTAAGGCTCTTTCTGCACGACCCTTCCTTCAATATAGTGCTGTTCGTTGACGATCAAGCCTACCGTTAACAGCTCGGAGCAGCGTTTATGCCAGAAAAGGTCCCAGATGGGCTTCATAAAGGCGGACACATGCAAGCTTGGCAGCAGATGAGACAAATTCCGCTTCTGAGCCCGACCTGCTTCATACAACAGCAGCTGGGGGTAAGCGTCTTGGAATATAAGCGCATTGATCCGCTCCAGAAATTCGAACATGTCTTCGCACCTGTCCTTGGCAATGAGGATAGGAAGCCACTCACCGCGAAGGTCAGTCATGTTCCAACCGCCGTTTCTGGATACCATATGAGCCAATAAGGCCCAATGAAGTTCGGGGTGGCGTTGGTATATGTCGTAATAGGCAATCGTCCGAGTTACGTTGTTGCGGTTCAATCGGTTGGTTGTCGTAATAATGTCTTGGATTAATAAAAGCTCTTGGGCAGTAGCTTGATCAGGCTGGTGCAGCGATGAGGATTCGAGGAGAATTTCAAGATGATGGTGGAGTTGGTTCAAAAGGATTCGATCGATAACCATATCTGAGCCTTGTTCGGCCATCTCGGAGGACAATAGCAGGTTGGACGATTTCCCCTTGATGTAGTCCATTGCATGAGCGGGTAACGCGAGCAAACGCTTGATCAAGCCGCCCGAGCGGGGCGGCTTGACAGTTCCATTCGTATTCATGTAAATCCTCCTTCCCGTCTAACCGATCACTTTAACAGGTATCGATTGGAGGGTGACCCCTGTATAGGCATATGACGAATGGGAGCACGACTTTCCGGATAATTGTCATATGGAAGATATTATTTCTATTCTAATGAAACCTTATGTGCCTCGTTCATGTTGACCTGATCCGACGTTGAAGCTTGCTGTCTTGCTGCAGACCCAGGCAGTCTTCCTGCCCGGGATGCGGCATCTCGCAGCAAAAACTCGATGTGCCCGTTCACGCTGCGCAAGTCATCGGCGGCCCAGCGCTCGATAATCTCATATAGTTTCGGGTCTAGGCGCAGTGGAAAGCTTTTCTTGCCATTGGCTGCCATATCGGTTGATTAAGTGTACAGCGTGCCTGTGTTGATTACCGGTTGGGCCGACCGGTCGGACACGATGGCTACCATCAAGTTGTTGATCATTGCGGCTTTGCGCTCCTCGTCGAGCTGAAGCCCGCTTTCCTTCTCAAGTCTGGCAATCGCCATCTGTACCATACCGACAGCGCCTTCCACGATCTTCTCTCGAGCAGATATAATCGCGGACGCTTGCTGGCGTTGCAGCATCGCACTAGCGATCTCGGTCGAATAGGCCAGGTGAGTTAACCGTGCTTCCATGACTTCCACACCAGCTACAGCAAGTCTGTTCTGAAGTTCCTGGCCGAGCTCGAGGGCAATCTCATCGGCGTTGCCGCGGAGCGAGTAGCCTTCGAGATCCGCGAGGTCGTACGGATAACGGGTAGCTACATGACGAAGTGCTGTCTCGCTTTGAATTTCTACGAATTGCTCGTAGCTTTCTACATCATAGGAAGCTTTGGCCGTATCGATGACTCGGAATACAACAACGGCCGCAATCTCGATCGGATTACCGTCAATATCGTTCACCTTCAGCTTGACGGAGTTGAAGTTACGTACACGCAGTGACATCTTGCGTCTAGAGCTGAACGGAACAGTTAGCCATAAGCCACTTTCATTAATAGTGCCCCAGTATTTACCGAAGAACGTGATCACATTGGCCTGATTAGGCTGAATGATGGTGATCGAAGTGAGCAGGAGGAACGCAACCACACCAAGCAGGATGGCTAGGAATATCTGCCCCAACCATAGGGAGTAACCACCCAAGGCCGTGAGACCTACTATGAAGATGATTCCTATATATCCGTTCATGTAGATTGCCTTTTTTTCGTTCATATAAGCATCGCTCCCTTTGTTTAGTTAGAATCATTTTGATATTTATATGATATCACTTTTTACTAATAATGTAAACCCTTCAGATTTCATTGATGGATTACTATGCCCCTTGAGGCTGTCGATTAACTGTGGACAAGAGGAGTGGAAAGTGAAAAAGAGGACCCCAGCGAGTTTTGGCTTGAACCTCCATACCACTTAATCCCTTATACAATCAGGGAGGTTCAAACAAGATGTTTGAGCTCTTGGGGCCCCCACAAAGTAATCGGCGTTATCTTCAGAGCTAGTCTTCACTTTGCGGGGTAAAGCGTAGGGGTCCTTTTTCACTTGGAACGGCCGTCTTAGCTTCTATGAACAGTTAATCGACAGCCTCTCATTGCGCTAGATCGAACCGGTTCTATAACATTGACAGTCGATTCGGGGCATGCTATAACAGGGAAAAGGTTAAGAAACTGAAAGGGGCATCTACTATGGAACAAGTCAAAACCGAGCAAGCGTTTTACGATACGATTGGACAAATCAAGCCGAGCGTAGCCGTATTCAAGACCACTTGGTGCAAAGATTGCCATTACATCGATCCCTTTATGCCTGATGTGGAGGCAAAGTACGGTGACCGGATTCACTTCCTGCACGTCGATCGTGATGAGTTGCCGGATTTGTGTGAGAAGTATAATATATTGGGTATTCCGAGCTTTATCGGCTTCGTTCAGGGCGAGGAGACAATCCGTTTTGTGAGCAAGCTGCGTAAGACGCGGGAAGAGATTGAGGAATTTTTCGATAAAGTCGTGGAAGTCAGCGCTGCAGTGGCGAATCGGAAACAATAATCGGCGTTAGCTGAAGTTGCAATAGACCGCTCATTACTCTTCCTTCTTGGGGAGAGGGTGAGCGGTTTTTTCGATGCGGAATAGGAGCTAAGACGGCCGTTCCAAATGAAAAAGTCCCCTTCTGCTCAAACATCTTGTTTGAACCTCCCTTGATTGTAGTAGGGAAGAAGTGGATGGAGGTTCAAGCCAAAACTCGCCAGGGTCCTCTTTTTCACTTTCCACTCCTGTGCTCTCAATCGCTCTGAATCATCAGTCTCAAAAGCCATCTTCCAGCCCAGGTTTCACGCACCGAAGGAGCTGTAAGACGGAAAAACCGTCTTACCGCCCAGGTTTCACGCGCCGGAGGGGCTGCAAGACGGAAAAACCGTCTTACAGCCCAGGTTTCTCGATCCGAAGAGGCTGCAAGACGGAAAAACCGTCTTACAGCGCAGGTTTCGCCCGCCAAAGGGGCTGTAAGACTGAAAAACCTTCTTACAGCCCAAGTTTCGCGAGCCGGAGGGGCTGCAAGACGGAAAAACCGTCTTCCAGCTTGGGTTCCGTCCGCCGAAGGAGCTGCAAGACGGAATATGAGGCTGTCGATTGACTGTGGACAAGAGGAGTGGAGAGTGAAAAAGAGGACACCGGCGAGTTTTGGCTTGAACCTCCATACCGCTAAATCTCTTATACAACCAAAGGAGGTTCAAACAAGATGTTTGAGCTAAAGGGGTCCTTTTTCACTCGGAACGGCGGTTTTAGCCTTTATCCACAGTTAATCGACAGCCTTAAAAACCGTCTTACAGTCCTGGTTTCGCGCGCCGAAGCACCTTTCAGATGGTTTTCCGATTGTTCACATTTAGGAAATGGATTTGCCTATACATTAAAGTTATAATGTAGGGTGACGGATTGAACAAAAAGTGGGTGTCCTTATTTATGCAAAAGCTTTATAAATGGATTTCTTTGGCGACTGTGATCGGGATGGGATTAGTGCTCTTCATGGGAGCGCTTGTGACTAAGACGAACTCCGGCGAAGGCTGCGGCACGGATTGGCCGCTATGCAATGGTAAATTCGTGCCGGCTTATACGATTGAATCGATGATTGAGTATAGTCACCGCGCAGTGAGCGGTATTGTAGGACTGCTCGTTCTGGCAGCCGCTATCTACACTTACATACTGTTTCGTAAGAACGGGGAAGCGATGCTATTCGCCTTTAGTGGATTATTCTTCACCGTCCTACAAGCGATTCTAGGCGCGATGGCAGTTGTGTGGCCTACGTCGGATGCAGTATTGGCCTTGCATTTCGGATTCTCACTCGTAGCTTTCTCAGCAACGCTATTGCTCGCGATCGGCGTATGGAGAGGGGATTTCGAGTCCGCTTCTACCAGGGAGACACTTCGCAACAGTAGTCAAGCAGCCGGACAATCGGCAATAAAGGCAGACTCAGCACGTGCAGTTACGGAAGGAACGGTTAGTCGTAAGTTCCGTAATACAGTATGGTTGATAACAGGTTACAGCTATGTGGTGGTGTATGTAGGTGCTTTCGTACGGCATACGGAATCGTCCGGCGGTTGCATGGGCTGGCCATTGTGTAATGGACAAGTTATCCCTGATTTGTCGGGTGCCACTGGAATTGCCTTCTTCCACCGGATCGCGGCCGCCATTCTATTCGTGGCTATTGCTTACTTGGTGTTCCGAGTAGAACGTACATACGCACAACTTGCGGTTATACGCCGCAGTGCGCGCTGGTCGCTCCTCCTAGCGGGACTTCAAGTGTTAAGCGGGGCTTCGATCGTCTATACATTGGGCTCGGACTGGTATTTGGTAACAGCTCTAGTACATGTCATACTAATTGCTTGTTTGTTCGGGGTTTTATGCGATCTGAGTGTGCGGGTCCGCCGAATAGCGAGACCTGCGGAAAGGGTTTAACAAAATGAACTTGACGAACTTGCGCGCACATCTGGATGTGCTGCGGGCTGAGAAAGAAGTAATTGAAATATCCGCTCCAGTGGATCCATACCTGGAATTGGCGGAAATCCACCGCAGGGTCATTGATGAACAGGGCCCTGCTTTGTTGTTCACGAATGTAAAGGGAAGCTCGTTCCCGGTCGCGACGAATTTGTTCGGCACGCCGCGGCGTATTGATCTGGCGTTCGGACCACGGCCCGAACAATTCATGAACCAGGCTGTCGGAGCGTTGGAAAAGCTGATGCCACCGACGCTCAAGGGGTTGTGGGGCGAGCGTAACTTGTTGTTCGATGCGATGAAGGTCGGCACGAAGACAGTGCCGTCAGCGCAAGCTCCGGTTATGCAAGTGTGCGACACGGACGGACCGATGGCGAAGCTGCCGGTGCTGACGTGCTGGCAGGAGGACGGAGGACCATTCGTTACGTTACCGCTCGTCTACACGGAGGATCCAAATGGAGGACAGCATAATCTGGGCATGTACCGTATGCAGGTATATGACGGTCAGACGACAGGGATGCACTGGCAAATCCACAAGGGTGGCGGCTTCCACTACCACGAAGCTGAGAAGCGCGGAATGGCGCTACCCGTCACCGTGTTCCTGGGCGGTCCGCCCGCGCTCATCGCCTCGGCGATTGCGCCGGCGCCTGAACACCTGCCCGAGCTGCTGCTCGCTTCGCTCATTCTCGGGCAGAAGCTCCCCATGTCGAATGATCCGCATGGGGGTCACCGCCTCGTCGCCGAGGCGGAATTCGCGATCAGCGGCATCGTGCCGCCTCATGAGCGCCGTCCGGAGGGACCGTTCGGCGATCACTTCGGCTACTACTCGCTGACGCATGACTTCCCGGTGCTGCACGTGAATCGCGTGTGGCACCGTAAGGACGCGATCTACCCGGCGACGATCGTCGGGAAGCCGCGGCAGGAAGACTACTTCTTCGGCGATTTCCTCCAACGGCTGTTGTCGCCGGCATTCCCGGTCGTCATGCCCGGCGTCAAGTCGCTGTGGACATACGCCGAAACTGGCTTCCACGCCCTCGCGTCTGCTGTCGTACGGGAGAGCTATTCCCGTGAAGCGCTGACAAGTGCGTTCCGTATTCTGGGGGAAGGCCAGCTGTCACTGACGAAATTTCTAATGATTACCGATCAGCCCGTCGATCTGGCTAACTTCTCACAGCTGTTCGAAGCCGTTCTCGAGCGGTTCGATCCGCGGCAGGATCTGTTTATTTTTAATAAAACATCAAACGATACATTAGACTATACAGGACTTCGCTTGAATCATGGCAGTAAGGCGGTGCTGGCTGGCGTAGGCGAGCCGATCCGCCAACTGCCTCGGACGTATGAAGGCGGCAGTATCGCCGGCATTCGCGATGCGAGGCCGTACTGCGGCGGCTGCCTGGTCGTCTCCGGGGCATCATTCACGGAAGACCCGGAGCTGCCGGAACGATTACTGAAGCAGGCCAAAGCTCAGCTAAGCGGTTGGCCGGTTATCATCGTGGCCGACGATGCTTCAGTTGCAGACAAGCAGAGCAGCTTCCTCTGGTCTGTATTCACACGGTTCAATCCGGCCACAGACATATACGCTGATGCGGAAGTACGCCATCATCATCTGAGCTACGAACTGCCGCTTGTCATCGATGCGCGTATGAAGCCAGGCTACCCCGATGAGCTCGTCCCGCGTGAAGACATTGTAAAACTGGTCGACTCACGATGGAAGGAATATTTTAAGTAAATGGCATGATGGAGGTGGTAGCTTGCTAAGTCCGATACTGGGAAAACCGAATGAACACGAAACGGCACTGCTACAATCCTCTATAAGAGCTATAGAAACGTATCGTGTCGAGTTGAAGCGGATGATCGAGCGGAATACACCGGAATGTGGGCGGTACACCCGCTTTGACCTATGGTGCAGAGGCTTCGTGTCGGCTCTTGTGGAGCTGGAATGGAGTGTACGAGGCGCTGGAAAATTCGGCGGACCGGTTAAGCATACATACGAAGAAGCGATGGATGAAACCGAATCAAGCAGCTATCACACGCATCTGTATTTTCATAAAAATGCGTTCATCCGCATGTTCTCGATTCTCGATAAGCTTGGATATTTCCTAAATGACTTATATCGGCTTGAAACGGAACGCGTCAAATCGAAGTTTTCTTACTTTACAGTGCTAAGACAGATGCATAATAACAAGATTGAGATAGAGCTGGAGAAGCGGTTATACGAGCTGAAGCAGCAATTCAAGGAACCAATGGATAGGCTGAGAAAAAAGCGAAATATGGAGATTCATCATATCAATGCCGAGATGCTCGATGACTTGACTCGAACCGATCTATGCCGGGCGGACCGGACTTATATTGAGGACTTGAGTTCCAGCTTGTCCGATTTGCGCAATGGCTATGAGATGGTGTGCTGCACGATCCAGACGGCATTCGACTACATCGGCAAGCATCATGGCGGGATAGTGAATAAGAAAGGCTAGACGCAAGTAACGACCGCCTTCTGGCGGTGTTCATTCCGATTATCCGCGGAGAGGGGGAGCATCATGCTCCTGCAAGGAAAGCTCGCCTGCATAACAGGAAGTGCGAAAGGGCTCGGCAAGATGACCGCATTGGCTTTGGCAGATATGGGCTGCGACATAGCGGTTAATTATGTCCACAGCATCGAGGAAGCGGAATTGCTAGTGGCACAGCTGCAAGCCAAGGGAGTACGGTCTATGGCCGTTCAGGCGGATATAGCCGTCCGCGAGCAGGCGAACCGGTTGATTGACACGCTAGAACACAACTGGGGCAGCACGGTTGATATTCTGGTGAACAATGCAGGTCCGTTTATTCGAGAACGGCGTTTCTTTGACGACTATTCGCAGGACGAAATCGATTATCTGATGCGAGGCAATCTACTAGGTGTGATGGAGCTGGATCACCGGGTGTTGAAGGGAATGCAGAGGAAGCGTTGGGGACGTATCGTCCATTTCGGCTTCGGCCATGCAGCGGAGGCGAGAGGGTGGCCGCACCGGGCGGTGTATGCGGCAGCCAAGGTAGGGCTGGTCTCATTCACGAAGACGCTTGCAGTCGAACAAGCAGCACACGGGATAACCGTGAACATGATCTGCCCTGGCGACATCCGCGGCGATAACAAGGAAAAGTTTATCGACGAGGTGAGTCATCTCGATAACGAAGAGCTCCCTGGTGTGAGGCCAGGCAGCGGTGAAGATGTCGCCCGTGTCATTGCCTTCCTGTGCATGCCGCATAGCGACTTCATAACAGGCAACATCATGGATGTGTCTGGAGGCTTCGATCCGATCCGCACCCTCAGTGGAACAACCAAGTCGACCCGTTGACCCGACTACGGACAAGGTTCACCGACAGCCGACAGCCGACAGCCGACTCACTGGTTGACCGGCTCGTTCTTGCGTCTAACAGCTCACCATCTCGGTCTTGTGTCTTACAGCTCACCGTCGCATCTTCCAAAATCAAAACAACGCCCTTGCCCGGATAGCCGGGACAAGGGCGTTGCTTCATCGTATAATAAGATCAAAATACTTGAACGACCTCGTGGATTCCTTCAACTTCTTCAACAAGAGCACGTTCGATACCGGCCTTGAGGGTGATCGTTGAGCTCGGGCAGCTTCCGCAAGCACCCATCAGCTTCAACTTCACGATTCCGTCCTCCACGTCAACCAATTCGACGTCGCCGCCATCACGTTGCAAGAACGGACGGAGTTTATCCAACACTTCAAGCACTTCATCATAAATGCCGGTTTGTGTATGTTCAGTCATTTGATTCATCTCCTTTCTACAGTATATTATATAACAATGAGTCTAAAATTAAAATGGTTAACCAAGGTGGTACTTGAAAATGAGACCGATCATTGAATTTTGCGTTAGCAACATGCATAACGGCAGTGACACTACAATGAAACGGCTCGAGCAGGATCCTCAGCTCGATGTCATCGAGTACGGCTGCCTGGGCAATTGCGGGCAATGCTATATGGAGCCCTACGCGCTCGTGAATGGAGAGATTGTCGCTGCAGATAGCGGCGATGAACTGTATGAGCTTATTATAGCCAAGATCAAGAAGCTTGAAACAGCGTTCGATTTCCTGGACGCATTCGAGAAGAATGACAAATCCTAATAATTCTTACCCGAAGTGATGCTTGGACATCCAGAGCACGCCGCTTTTCATGACACGTGGTACTTTGCCCATAATCGTCCGGCTGCCCATCATGCCGAATCCGGCTTTTTTGCCCAGTGATCCGAGAACACCCTTCAGCTTGATTGGTTTCAGGCGAGGGGTTTCTCCTTTCCAGAGGGCGAGCATAATCTCGGCGACCTGCTTACCTTGCCCTTCTGCAGCTTGTGCACTCGGGGAGAACGGCAGACTGGCACAATCCCCTACTACGAATACATCGGTATACTCCGGAATTTGATAATACTCATTCAGCAGCACACGCCCTTGTCCATCCTTAGCCACATTCAACTGCTGGACGACCGGACTCGGCTGGATACCCGCTGTCCATACGGTCAAATCCGTGATGATTTCCTCATCATTGTTGTACAGCACATGAGGTTCCACGCGATGCAGCGAGACATGAGAACGCATTTCCACGCCATGCTCAACAAACCATTCCCGTACATAAGCTTGCAGTTTTTCTGGATAGGAGGACAATATACTGGCTCCACGGTCAATCATCCTCACATTCAGGTCCGGACGGCTCTCGCGAAGCTCGGATGCTATCTCCACACCGCTTAATCCACCGCCAACGACTGACACTTGCGCGTAAGGCTTCAAGTCGTTAAGCGCTTGGTAAGTTTTGCGTGAAGCCGATAACGTCTGAATGCCGTGGGCGTACAACTCCGCACCTTCAATACTGTGGAATTTGTCCACGCAGCCTAGAGCGATGACCAACCAATCGTAGGATAGCGGATCGTTCCCGTTCATATAAATGAGTTTCTGCTCCAGATCTACGCTGGAAACTTCTCCGTACTTCAGAATGATGCGGGGATCGGTCGGGAATGCAACGCGAATCTCGGCTTCACTAACCGTTCCTGCCGCCAATGCGTAGTATTCTGTCTTCAATCCTTGATAAGGCATACGATCCAATAGGACAAGCTCTGTATCCTTAGGGATGTCGTGTTCGAGCAAGTGCAGGGCAAGGGTAAGACCGCCGTATCCTCCGCCCAAAATAACAAATTTCTTCATTGCCGGTTCTGTTCCTTTCTTGACTTTGTTCATAGGTCTAGGATGCCCATCGGAAAGTGATTGTATTGCGGGTCAATCAATCCAGATAGCTGTCGATTCAATTAGGCGTGAACTTTGATTTCGTTATAGAACGTATCGCGTTCCACAGCGATGCGACCGGCACCCTTGATCAGATGAATCAATTCGTCACGAGTCAGACCTTCCGGCGAAAGTGCACCCGCAGCGTGGCTGATCCGCTCTTGCACGATCGTGCCGTGAGCATCGGATGCGCCGAACGAGAGGGCGAGCTGGGCAACTTGGGTACCAAGATTGATGAAGTAAGCTTTAATATGAGGGAAATTATCCAGCATTAAGCGACTAATGGCAATTGTCTTCAGGTCGTCGAACGCGGATGTGCGACGCTTGATGCCCATTGTCGTATTCGCTGGTTGCATAGCGTTCGGGATGAATACCATGAACCCGTTCGTCTCATCTTGCAGCTCGCGCAGCTGAACCATATGCTGGATTCGGTCTGCTTTTGTCTCCACCGCTCCATACAGCATTGTGGCATGTGTCTTCATGCCGAGACGATGCGCAGTACGATGAACCGTGAGCCATTGATCGGTCGTGGCCTTGTCCACATTCATTTTACGACGATAGTGGTCGGTTAGAATTTCCGCTCCTCCGCCAGGCATCGTGTCCAGACCAGCTTCCATTAACCGTGTCAGTACCTGCTCATAGCTAAGCCCGCTCAGACGGGAGAAAAAGTCGATTTCCGCAGCAGTGTAAGCCTTGATCGTGACATTCGGATAGTGCTGCTTCAGGACGCGAATCGAATTCACATAATAATCGAACGTGACGTGATCGTTGTGTCCTCCGGTAATATGAAATTCATTCATGCCCTCGTGATAATGCTGGCCTACATACGCAATAATTTCGTCAGGTGTTAACGTATAGGCTCCTTCTTGCCCTTCATCCCGTCGGAAATGGCAAAACGCGCAGTGCGCCTCGCAAACATTGGTGAAGTAAAGGCTCATGTTCTCGATAAAATAAACGTTTCGTCCATTCTTGCGCAGATTGACTTTGTTGGCCATCTGACCGATCGTCAGCAAGTCCTCGCTCTCATACAAAAAGACGCCGTCCTCCGCCGTTAGCCGTTCGCCTCGCTCTACCTTGTCGGCAATGGCGGCCATGTGCTCATCTGGATTCGTCGTTGTTACTGTATTCATCGGTTCCCCTCCCTGGAGTATTGTGTTGTTCGTTCTGAAGTAGTGGGCTGCTGTACGAAGCTGTGAAAGCTTGCACAAGCTCAATCAAAAAAAGTAGAAAAACTTTTATCGAAGCCCCTCTTGACCTATCTATTATAAACCTGTTGTCGGGAACGGGCAATACGTAGGATACTCTTGAGACGGGGGGAGAATAGGAGTATACTTAGAGCATACGAGACATTAAGGAGGGAAACCTTTTATGATAACCATTACAGAGCAAGCAAGCGATAAAATAAAAGAAATGCTGGAAGCCGAAGAAACCCCGAATATGTTTTTGCGGTTGGGTGTGAAATCAGGCGGATGCAGCGGATTCACATATGGAATGGGCTTCGACGAGGATCAGAACAGTGATGATCGTATATTCGATATTCATGGACTTAAGGTCGTCGTGGATGAAGACAGCAGCAAGTACTTGGACGGCCTGGAGATTGACTATAAGGAAGCAGCTATGGGCGGCGGATTCACGATGCACAACCCGAACGCGATTGCTACTTGTGGATGCGGGACTTCATTCCGTACGGCAACAGATGCCGGGAAACCTAGTCCAGAACAGTGCTAATTCGCGTTGTATCAACGGTTCCGGTCGTTGATCTGACCGTCAGCCTAACGGTTGCCAGTACGGAATTTCTAGCGGACGATTGTGGATTGTAGCGTGAAAAACGTAATTAATACCCTCGGAATGTGTACGTTAACAACCCGTAAACATGCGTTTTTGGGTTGTTAATAACGACCTCCATGGCGGTAGTATCGTTCGATACTACCGCCATGGAGTTTTTTTATTTTGACGCAAAAAAAAGAAGGAACGAGGAGTTGCAAGCCAACGTATTCATCACGAAGAGTTGCCGAAATTAACATTCAGCAGGCGTTAGATTTCGTGATCAACGCAAAGAAAGCGGAGGGGATTCGGGAACGAACGATCCGCGATTACGTCAAGCATTACGGTTACTTTACTAAATGGTTAGCGGCGGTTCATCCGAATATCGAGTAAGTAATTGAAGTTACTCAAGGGATTCTAAGCGACCATATCAACTACATGAAGTATGACCAGCGGCATTACGAAGGATACATAAATATTGACTCAGAGAAGCAACGTGTTGGACTTTCGGATGTGACGGTAATACACGACTTCGGACGCTCAAGGCGATATTCAACCAGTTATCACGCGACTATTTGATTGAGGTGAATCCGGTTGATAACGTAAAACTGGTACGCGAGGATATCGATTTAACGAACAGCCTCGATGACGACGAGGTCAAAGCAATACTGTCGCAGCCGAACCAGCGTGAATACGTAGGTTTCCGTGATTATGTCGTGATCGTAGTGCTGTTGGATAGCGGTCTGCGTGTATAGGACCTGTTAAGCCTTCTCGTACCGGACATCGATTTTCTGTCGCGGTTCATTACGTTGCCCGGCGAACGGAACAAGAATCGGAACGCGTTTGGTTCCTATATCGACACATTCAGTTCGACTACTACTCCAGCTTATCAATGTGAACAAAGAATACTTCTCGACGGATTGGATATTATGTCGTGTTTCGGCGAGCCGTTAGGATTAAACCAGTTTAACAAGCAGCTGAAGTACCACGGAGAAAAAGCCGGCGTTTCAGGTAAGAAGATGACTGCATACCTGGACGAAGAATATGATCCTAAACGGATGTGACGCATTTACATTACAGAAAATGGGCGGATGGCAAGATATATGTACGATGCGCAGGTACATCCAAATGGCTACGAAAAATTCGCGAAAGTCACTATGAGTATTCGCCAGCAAATATATTCGTGAGAAAACGTATATAAAAATAAAAACACCGGTTGTCCAATAAAGGCGGCCGGTCTAGTATTTAAAAAACGACATTGTTGTCCTAACTGCCGATGATACCTCACAGAATTTTCTTATCCAATAGCTCAATTAAGTAATTTCTAGCGTATGGCGTGATTTGGATGTATGATTTCTGATGATGAGTAGATAGAATTTGAGCTGGTGTTTGTTTAGGTATTGGATATAAATCAACACCGAGGTCTCGACATAGATCAAGAAGCGAAATCCCGTTCTCAATTGGGGTTTGTAAGTAACGTCCGTTTCGAAGCTCTATGTAGTACTTGTATCTACCTTCAGTAGCTTTAAAAAATTTATCATCCGGTCCTATCTCGTTCCCCTTCTTAAATCCTCCTGATTCCCCGTAGCCAATAATAATGGGGGTATCATTACCCCGACTGTCTCTACTTACTACAGCCATAAAGACTAAATCGCCTTCCTTTATTCCTGATGGGCGACGACGAAAGAATGTTCGATCCCTGTGCTCGTAAAGGGATTTTTTTCTATCTAGGTACACCACGTCGTTTGGTATCCTGTCATTTCCGTTCCCCTCAAACTTTATCCAAATTCCCGTATTTGTGCTCCTTGTTGAAGATCCGTTGTCCTTTCTAATTAACATCTCCTCAAGAAAGTCATTGTTGGCACTGAAGCCAGTGGTAGAACTTGATCCATATGTAGGGGACGCGGTGTTATTTTCTATATGTGCTCCCCAAGTTTTTTCGTTCCGGTATGTCGAGGTTCCTTTCCTATTAGCTATTATAGTGTTTACATCCTTCTTCTCTGCATCAATCAAACTCTGTGTAATTTGCCAGTCACCTGTTGCCCTGATGTTGGATAACAATCCGTTAAAGTAATTTATACACTCTGTTGTAAATGCAGGCTCGTTATCCATAAAAATACCGAATTCGTGATTTTTATAGAATCCATTAAAAGTAAAATTAAACGATCCGGTAAGCACGGAATCTGTATCAAAGATGTAAAGTTTTGAGTGAAGATCCTTTAATGCATAAATTTCGGCGCCAGATTGTAATAATTGCTCTAGTCCAAATAGGCTGCTAACTCCTTGAATAAAATCTTCACGATAAAATCGTGTGATGATGGTACAATGTAACCCCTCTGAACGTTCTAATTGGTCAGCAAGCGCGGATGCAACACTTTTTCCGATGAACGGTGAAACGATAAGAAGTTGCTTAGAACAATCATCAAGATAACTATAAAATTTTTCTCCAAACCCTGCACCAACTATAGATACACTCAAAACAAATACCTCCTCCTGACATTGTAATTAGATTATATACTGGAGAGGACTGAAGCTAACATACCTTTGAGAAAATATGTAACTCAAAGAACACCTATATAATCCTGCTGAAATTGGGGAGCTTAAATTTATTTCTGTATCAAAACCTACAGTAATAAACATCCGCAAATTTCCCGCAGAAACTCGAACCGAAAAACTCGAGGAATCCAAATCCATTACATAACGTCCATGCGAGCTATTTTCACGGGATATTGTGTGAACCTTGCGCCGCGATCGAGTGAGGCGGAGGTGCGCGGGTGTCGCAGGGCCGGTTAGTTGTTTACCTTTAATATTTAAACCTCAGCACGTCACCTGTATTGTTATCCCTTTGCTTACGGATTAATTACGGAACGTAGTGTAGTAATTAATCCGTAAATCTAGATCTTAACGAGGCGTACGTAATGATGGCGTGAGGAGCTTACGTTAAATAACGGAACAGTACAACGAGCGGGACAACGAAATGAAACTGACAACAGAAGAGTGGGGCACGCTCGTAAAAGCGCTCGAAGGACTGCACCACAACGGACTGATCTGAGACTACGGCTGGGTCACTAAAGCATACAGCGGAGAGATAACGCGGGACCAGTACGATGTTCTGCAGATGATTAACTTCGAGCGGCAAAACGGTGTAGTCGTAATGTAACGAAAATAGCGCCACTCTAACGGTAATTACACCGTCGGAGTGGCGGTTTTTTTAAGATTACTCAGTTGATTTAATATCTTCTGGAGTATCTTCTTTAACCTCATCTGGAACAGTAGTGCTGGTTTCAATCGAAGGCATTAATTTCTTCTGTTCCATCAATTCTTTAATACCAGCTTCTGTTTCAAGCTTATTGTACTCTGGAAAATTATCAGAGGTTGTTTCAGCTGGGGCATTAAGTGCTTTATGTATTTCTGTACCTTCGTAAAACAATTTCCCTATAAGTTGAATGGATTTCTCCAACCTCGCTGTATATTCATGGTCTGAATTATTAAGCTCTTCATGACTCTTAACTAGATTTGCTGCATGGCCTTTAACTAATAAATCAAGTGCACTACTAGCCGCATCTAAATAGTGTTTCTGGAACTCAAGATTCATTCCGACAGCTTGTAAATCAAGCTTTGTTTTTTCAATCTCATAATATTTCTTTTTTACAGCAAGAGCAGAATGTGCAATATGTGTTAAGAGTTTTACAGCTACTGTCGTTCCGACTGAAATTGTAACCCACAATGATCCCGTTTCAAATGCCTTAACTTCAATCTTTCCCCCGATTTTTGGGTCGCCGAGGCTCAATGTAAGAGCGCTATTCAGATCCTGAAAAAACCTCGCTATTTTTGCCAAGTCATCATAATCAGGAAGTTTTACATTTAAAGAGCAATCGGACTCCTCAGTAACAGAGCCATTAATTGCTACTAAAACGGTTGAACACTTACTAATTAGCTTCCCCATTATGTCAGAAAAATCTCTATACTGCGTAGTACTAACTCGTACTTTATTATCCGAGCTTCTGTTATTGTATATTTCGGGCATATTTATTAGTTTCTTTATATCATCTCTAAGAAATGGAAAATTGCTCATTTCCTCAATAGCGATCATTGCATCAATAAATTCTGTTATCTCAATAAAATCACCTACTTGTACTGAGGTGTAGGTTAGCCGCGGATAATTTTTTTCTAGTATTTGTGCAACTTCTCTTAATCTCATATTACAACGCCCCTATATCCATTCATTTATTGTTTCATAGGAAGGATATCCCAATATATTGTAATGGTCAACATTTAATTATTAAAATGCACGTGAATCAGCGATACGACAATACATTCCCATATCTTGCAGCAGAAAGGGTCAGATTCCCAACATTACAAGGGTGGGCACCTGCACGATCGCCTGAACAATACGTTTATGGAAGTGATGCTAAAGCGATCAAACGAGCACAATTTCGATCTGGTAGAGTTGCAGCGAAATCAACTCAAATGTCTACGAATGCCTGAAATGGACGGAGAGCGTGACGTCTACACAACATATTGGATGACGAAGCTAAGGCTTGTGCTGCAAATATGGGGCGAACACGTCCATGATCGCGATAATCTTACGAAGATAAATCTCGTTATCTACGAATTGTACCTAATCGAGATTACGGAATAGTTCCTAACGGAGAAACTGAGCCGCCAAGCAAAGTTCGAGCTAAAGCCGACAATAAGCATCCATTATTTGAACCAGATTAAACGGATTCACGAGGAACATCGGAGTACAAACGCATCCTACATGCTGATAGCCGGTCGCGATAAGAAGAATTATGACGAATTACGTTTAATATCCGTTCACGGTAGAGGACTTACGGATATGCCGCGATTTCATTCGATGAACCTCGTCAAGAGTTCGGATGGTTATTCGCGATTTATAACGAAATTACCGCCGACCGACTAAACGACTAATAAACGTGTGGTTAAAACTGGAACATTACGATATATTAATCGTAGAGTCATGTAACCTTTTTGTACGGACTACATCAGCAAATAGTGAAGGAGTCGAGTGAATTTTTCGGGATCGCTGGTATTTTCATAGTTGTTATAGGCATAATTATTGCTTGGGTGTCTGATATGATTGCCGGGATCAATATCGTTATGCTGGGGATTGTTGTTATGGGAATTGGGGAAATCCTCCGCTTTTTGAATCGTAAGAAATTAGCGGAGCATAGCGGTTTGATACCGTTGCACCTGGCGTTTTTCCTTTCCGCAGATTGTTCCGTTAACTTGCGACTGCCTGTCTATTTGGGTATACTATGGAGAACGATGTCCACCGCATGAGTACGAAGCAATTAACGATAAATTTGCGCATAGTATTGAAGTATAAGGTTGATATGACACGGCTTAAATCTATCATTAGTCGACCGTTTCCCTAGCGGCGGA
>NZ_JBFUIX010000026.1:0-72102 GCF_056401635.1 Paenibacillus sp. P4_E11
GCGCCAACTCAGCTTCCAGCCTTCGCACCCGCAGGCGTTGTATCGAATTAACTTGCCAACTGGTGCAAAGACAAGTTTATTCGCGTCCATGGTTCATTACGATGAGATTGAAGTTTCCCCTAACGGTCAATACGGGTTGGCCGCCATTGAAAACTATAACGAGATGTATGCCATCTACACTTACTCCGTTATCAAGCTGGACGGGACTGTACTTCACTCGTTCGATATCGATGCTATTCACCTAGTAAAGTGGTATCACAACGGAGAATCGATCGTGTATTTGCACAATAACAACGTCATGCACCTTAACCTCGTTACCGGGGAGACGACGACGATCATGGCAGCACCAGACTCAACGAGCAATGCCAGATTCGTCTCACTCGATACGTATTCGAAATCAGCTGGTTCCATCATTGCAGGCTGGGGAACGCACAACGATGAAGGCAAGTTCACGTATGATCTCTACGTCTTCTCTGATCCGACCGATAATTCACCTAACCGAATTCGCAATGTTGGCACGTTTTCCTGCTATGAAGGACCGTGTTATGCTCCAGGCGAACGAACCGTGAAGCAAGACAGCCTACATTTGGAACAGCAGATCATGAAGGAAGACAAATGGAACTGGATCGCCTATGAACTAGATTTGAATAGTGGTGAGAAGAAAGAAGCCGTATCCACTTATTCCCCACTAGATGATGGCAGCAAGAGAATCGTGGCACTGGAAGACGGAACATCGTTATGGATTCAGCCTAAGAATGGTGGAGAGGAATGGTTGCAGGTCGACCGGACCACGAATATGCGAACATCACTGCTGGAAACGAAGCTCGGCATGAACAAAGCATGGACACCGGTGTTGGAGATCGGAGCTGGCCAATATTTGATCCATCTCCCTGATCAGCCTTGGCAGCTAGTTAATACCGGTAACAAGAGCATGTCCACATTCGATGCGATCCCACCAGAAGTGCACGCGGTTCATAAGCATGGATCCGAGCTGTATTTCTTCAGTAGTAAATGATGGACTTAAACTCAAAAGCCCTACATCTGATAGATGCAGGGCTTTCCTTCTAACCTTATTATGATCTCGTCTGTCTAGCTGTCTCTAATTTATTTTACTTCAATAGAAGTAACTTTATTGTTAACACCTTTCAACTGTACATTTTGACCGGTGATCAGATTAGCTGCATTTCCGATAATCGTATAGGAAGGATCAACTTCATACACCTTCGTAGTTCCAGTCGTAGAGCCATACACGTCTTGGGTTATGCTGATGAGCTTAATCTTCTGCCCTTCGTACACTAATGTATTCAGTTTGCCGTCTTCCGTGAATGTTACGTTCGGTGTAGTTGTGCCTTGTTTCGTGATGTCTACGTAGAAGGCAATATTCGTGTTGCTTACCAATTTGACCGTTATTTCATCGCCTACTGTAACTTCTGTTAAAGGTACTCTCGCACCACCAGTGAATACCCATGCTCCAGCATCCAATAATACTTGCGTCGTCGTTCCATCCTTCTTCGTGACGTTCAGGACGTTACCGTTCACTGCCGTAACCGAGCCTTTCACCGCATCCTTCTCGAAGTTAGGTGTTTGCTGATCCGCACGGTCAACCAATGCTGCCATTTGAGCGCGTGTTACTGGAACGTTTGGACGGAATGTGTTGTTTTCGAACCCATCGATCAGGCCTTTTTCAACGGCAACCGCTACATAACCTACGGAACCGGCTGGAATTTCTTTAGCGTCCTTGAACTGCAGTTGTGTATTCATTTTTGCTTTTGCTTCGCCGTCAAGCTTAAGTGCTTTGACAAGCAAGGTCGTGGCCCACAGGCGATCTGCTGGTTTGTCAGGCTGTACAGTTGTTTCGGTCTCGCCGAACAAATCGTGCTCCAACGCTACAGCTACGTAACCTACAGCCCAAGCTGGGATTTTATCCGCATCCTTGAAATTCAGCTTCGTGCTCATCTCAGCTTGCGACTTCGCTTGCTCCTCAAGACCGAGTAAACGAACAGCCGCTGTGATCGCTTCTACACGGGAGATCGTGTTTCTTGGCTTGAATGATCCATCCTCGTAACCTTGGAAGATCCCTTTGGATGACAAGCTTGTAATATTTTTAATCGCCCATTCAACATCGGCGCCCTGCATATCGTAGAAGTTGAAGATGTTGATTGTACCGTTATTGATAATTTTGCTTCCGGTGTCCTTGCCTTTGCTGTCTTTAYCGTTGTTACCCTTCACGTTCTGCTCATAACGGTCACGGTCGTTGTCGTTTCCTTTGCCCTTGTTATTGTCAGCGAACGCTGCTGTGGAACCGCCAATCACCATTGCCAACGTCAATCCAGTAACGACTACTTGCTTGAACACTTTCTTCATAAAAACATCTCCCTCTCATTGTCAGAAAATATAGTGATAATAAGTCGTGCTGCTCTTCCTGTCTGATGCTGCAGAGAACCTTCGCGAAGTGTTCCTGGTTACGTTAGATTGTTTCGACTTTATAAAAACAATTGAGGGGGTCGCGACAACATGATAGACTAGAATAGCACATACGAACTACAACGCGAAGGAGCAACCCGGTCCATGTCAACAAGACGAATGCCTGCAATGAAACCTACCGTTTGGCTCATTATTTTCATAATAGCAGCAGCAATTGGAGTAACCGTTTTCTTCCTATGGACATCTATTGCCGAGGAAGATAAGACAGCACAGCCGAACGATCAAATAGTCCAAAATGCCCAGACGCCATTAACGAGCCCAAACCCACTTCCATCACCTAATAACCCATCATCTGGAAATACGATCGCAACAGGTACGCCTGCTGATCATACGACAACACCTGCACCGACGTCCTCCCAGACTCCGAATACACCTAAATCTGATGATAAGGCTGGAGCTGTACAACCTCCTGCTTCCACAGAGAAAGCCGACATTGTCATCATCGGTACCGAGATGGAAGGGATGTACTTGGCAAGGGCTGCGGTGGACGAAGGGCTGAAGGTTGTTGTACTGGACCCCAGGGATAAGGTAGGCGGCCAGCTGATTGAGGCGGAGATGCTGTTCCTCGACGAGACGAAGGATGATCAAGGGAAATCGCTCGTGCAAGGCCGCATGAAGCAATTGTTCGATGGGTTCAAGAATGGTAAAATTCGCAAGAAATCGGAGTTTGTACAATACTTCGATACGTTGAATAAGGACATCCCGATTGTGTCAGGCATCTCATTACTGGATGTGAAGGCTGTCCCGGGCAAGCTGTCTCAACAAGCAGTTCAGACCATTACATATCAAACAAAGGATCAACAGAAGAAGACAATCGAGGCGCAATATTGGGTCGAGAACACCGACAACGGCGCGATAACCCGCAAGCTTCAAGTAACTCGGATGCCCGGGCTGGAAGCATTCTACGGACAACACAACATCGAGTATATGAGTGCCGGAATCATGATGAAGTTCAAAGGCGTCGATTGGGCGAAGTTCTCAAGCAGCTTCAACGCGTTGACAGCTGAGGAAAAGAGCAAAAAGTACGGCGGAGGGTATGTGAACGAAAGCTTCGCCATCGGGTTATCCGGGATGACCAGCGCTTATCATTCAACGAACAACCGGGTATTCCTGCGCGGATTGAATGCAGTTAACCAACGGGATGGCGATGTGTTGATTAACGCCCTTCTCGTCTATACGATCGATCCCGCTGACCCTAAGTCTGTCGCAGAAGGCCTGGAACTGGGCAAGAAAGAACTGCCGCTCATTCGTGACCATTTCCGCAAAAGCATCGTAGGTTGGGAACATGTGGAGTTGAATGGATTCCCCGAGTACTTATATATTCGTGAGTACGATCACTACGAAACCGATTATGTGCTGAAGCCCTCGGACATGCTCGGGGGGAATATGTTCTGGGACAACGTTAGCATTGCTGGCTATCCGCTAGATCTGCAGGGTACGAGCGCCAGCAAATGGGGCATCGAGATGGGACGTCCGGACAAATACGGCATGCCATTACGAAGCTTCCTGCTGCGCAATTACGACAACRTCATCCTAGCGGGCAAGAACGTCGGTTCCTCCGCTATCGCCTATGGCAGCGCACGTATCCAGCCGAACACCGGACTCGCTGCCGAATCGATCGGCGTCATTTTGGGGCAGATTCAAGGGAAGAAGAAGCTGCGCGAGCTGAAGGAAGAAGACATGCGACCGCTGCATACTTATCTGGAGAGCAAGTATCATATTAAGCTGACCGGGGTCAAGGGCAACAATAAGATTACGGGCTGGACAGCGGATGAAGTGCACAAGCTGGATACGGGTGAGATCGTATATCCGCAATATATTAAAGTACGAAAGCCGCCCAAGTAGGGCGGCTTTTACTTTTGTTCGCTGAATAAAGAAACAGCGTCGGACTTGGACGCAATACGAAGCTGTCGATTCATTGTGAACACAGGAGTGGAAAGTGAAAGAGAGGACCTTTATACAATCAATGGAGGTTCAAACAAGATGTTTGAAACCTGGGGCCCCCGCAAAGTACTCGGAATTAACTACAGAGCTTGGCTTCACTTTGTGGGGATGACTAAGGGGTTCTTTTTCACTTGTAACGGCCGTCTGCTTCAATCAATGAATCGACAGCCGCAATATACGTCCTAGTCCAACGCTGCCGTTCGAATCCATTTGCTTGCTTCTATTTTGCCTGAATGTACCCTTCCGCTTTAAGCAATTCGGCGATCAGAACAGCACCACCCGCTGCTCCGCGTAATGTGTTATGCGAGAGTCCTACAAATTTGTAATCGTAGATGGAATCCTCGCGCAATCTACCCGCCGTAACTCCCATACCGCGCTCAATGTCACGGTCAAGTTTCGTCTGGGGTCTGTTCTCTTCTTCAAAATAAGTGATGAATTGCTTGGGTGCGCTTGGCAGGCCAAGCTCTTGTGGTCGCCCTTTGAATTGCAGCCAGCGATCGAGAATCTCATCTTTCGAAGGTTTGTTCTCAAACGAAACAAATACCGTAGCCAAATGCCCATCCGTTACTGGAACGCGAATACATTGTGTTGTAATTAATGGAGAACTTGCTTTGATAATTTCATTATTTACAATACTACCCCAGATGCGCAATGGCTCTTGCTCGCTTTTTTCTTCCTCACCGCCAATATAAGGGATCACATTATCTAACATATCGGGCCAATCGGTAAAATTTTTGCCAGCTCCAGATATCGCCTGATACGTCGATGCAACCACCTGTGTTGGTTTGTAATCCAGCAGTGCATGAAGGGCTGGCACATAGCTCTGAATGGAACAGTTGGGCTTAACGGCAATGAAACCGGTCGAGGTTCCAAGTCGCTTTCTCTGTGCAGCAATCACATCAAAATGACCTGGATTAATTTCCGGAATGACCATCGGAATGTCAGGCGTCCAACGGTGAGCCGAATTATTAGAGATAACAGGCGTACCTGTTTTGGCGTATGCCTCTTCCAACGCTTGAGTTTCAATCTTGTTCATATCAACGGCACAAAAAATAAAATCGACCTGAGTAGCAACCTCTTCCACGTTCGAAGCATCCTGAACGACGATATGTTTCACATCTTCAGGAATGGGGCTAGACAGCTTCCATCTGCCTTGTACAGATTCTTCATACGTTTTACCAGCCGAGCTGGCACTGGCTGCAATGTTCGTTACCTGAAACCAGGGATGCTGATCCAGCAACTGAACAAAACGCTGACCAACCATGCCCGTTCCTCCGACAATACCAACCTTCAGTTTTTGTGTCATTAGGTATTCAATCCTTTCGAAATGGAGTTATTCGGGTTTATCGAAATTAAAACAACAAAAAAATCCCACCCCCAAGACTTAATCAGTCTTAGGGACGAGATTCGTATACTCGTGGTACCACCCCAGATTCGCCAAAACGTTGCCGTATTAGCCTCTTCAAGTACGGCATTACCATGTAATGCTTATACTTTAGCTCTGTAACAGGAGCTCCTGTCACACCATCGCCTTTCGCGGGGTTCCGATGTGCTGCTCTGAGCCTTTTTTCAATAAAGAACGCTTTACTCCCTTTTCACCTAACGGAGCTCTCTGCAAAAGAATTCGTTTATTTACTCTTCTCTTCATCGCATTTGAATATTGCAATTAATTTTACCAGATATCTCTTGTGAGGTAAACAAAAATATGTCCGAAACAAGAAATACCGTCAGGAATCACAGGACGGTCCTTGGTGAATGAGTTAAGTTGTGTGCGCGGTGAGGGTATGTGAGGAGATTCCGCTTCTCCCCCCCCTCCCACACCCTCTTTCGTTCTTCTTTCGTATTAGGAGTTACGTCTTCCGTACAATCAAGGCATTACATCTTCCAAGTGGCAGAAAGGTTCCACCCCTAAAACTTATACTTCTATCTAAAAAAAGACTGTTCGCCAGGTCCGACACCCGACAAATAGCCTTTTCAGCGTACATCCTATTCAGTTACATGACTGCCCAACGCGCCCGCTTGCTCCAACAGATCATTCACACGGATACAAGCCGGTTCAGGTGACTCCATATTAGCCCATAAGACGTGCAACTCGCTATGCAACACACCTAGCTGGTCAGCAGACAAATGCAAGCTTTGCATCGTCTGCGCATACGGCATCACTTCAGCGAATGCATTATAGTTCGCCGGATGAATCGACAGATCAAGCAACCTGTTATCCATAGCAATCTGACGTCTAACCGGGATTGTACAGCCATGACGCTTCAAAAGCGACTGCGCTTCAGTGCCCAACATGAACTCGGCTAAGCTCTCCGCCACTTTAACCTTATCTCCGAATTTATTAACAGCCAGGGCACCGGCCACGAGCAGCGTTCCCTTATCCGTATTGCCTGGGAGCGGCAGTACATCCCACTTGAGATCGATTCCGCGAAACTCATTCATGAAGTAGTAGGTGGACATAACCATAGCCGCCCGCATTTTCTTAAACACCGTCTCTGCTAAAAAGCTGCTTCCGTGTGAATAAATCGGCGATACATGGTGCTTATACATCAGATCAATACAGAACTGCAACGCCTCGGCGTTGCGTGGGTCAGCAAACTTGCCAGTTCTGCCATCCTCCGAAACAAAGCTCCCGCCATTTTGCATAATAAAAGTAGGCCAGCGGTTCGAAGAAGACGAGAAACAAAACCCGTATTGCTGCATCATGCCGTCGTCACCGGTCTCTTCCGTACACTGCTTGGCAATGCGTAGCAAATCGTCCCAAGAGTTCATCGCTTGCGCATCGGCATCAGTAACACCCGCATGAGCGAACATTTCCTTGTTGTAGCAGATCACGACTGGAGAGAAATGGACCGGCATGGCCATCAGCTGTTGCTTATGACGAAAGGCGTCGAATAGTATAGGATAACTGTCCTTCTCAGGATCAATACTCTTAGGCGTAGACGGCTCCAGAAGGTGCAGCTTGTCCAGCTTAACGAAATCGCGGAAATGCGCATCCGATACGAAGAGCAGATCGGGACCTTTCCCCTCTTCCATCATCTGGGTCACACTGGTCACATATTGCTCAGCCGGTAATATAATCAGTTCCACTTGAACATAAGGATGCGACTTTTCATAACGATCGATGATCATTCTTACAATATCGGTTTCATAGGAACCCGAAAACCACGTCAACTTAATCGTCTGACGCGGGATTTCTTCTTCCGGTGGTTTAATACGGTTGCCCTTGCCGGCGATCTTCTCGATTAGCCCTTCTTCGACCAGTTGCGCGAGAACTTTCCGGACGGAGACACGACTGATTTTGTATTTCTCACTGAGCGTATTCTCAGGCAAAATAAATTCGCCCGGCTTAATAGCCCCGCTAAGTATCTCATTCTTCAGTTCCGTGAGAAAATTATTGTACCGTTCTTGAAACAAATTCCTTCTTTTCAGCAATGTAGACCGCTCCAATACAAGTTCATAAGTACATATTACCTTACGAGGAGCGGTTTTGTAAAATGAGTACATTACCAAATAATCACATTTCGTGATTAGACATAATTCAAGCCAGCTGGAGAAGGGAATGGAACGGGAAATATGGCTTTCCATGCCTCCTCTGATGGATACGGAATGTTGGTAGCGCCGTCACGGACCGGACTACTAGATTGAGAATCGAACAGGAGTGAAATCCATTCAGCTCCAGTCAGTACATAGTCAACATGGTCCCAGGACACCTTGACGTCAGCCGATGACGCCTCCTGCTCGATCTTGACTCTGGCGCATGCCGCCGCATCTACCGATTGCCAATAAGGCATTAACTGGGCAACAAGTGTTGCTGTATCAAGGACAAGCACAGACCCTGTGTGCTTCTGATGTTGGCTGTGTCCAACCACTTCGCTCAGGAGAGCAATGAGTTCGCGATCATAGGAAGCAACGGACACGTTCAACTGCTCCACACCTGCTTCCGCGAAGCCATGCGCGAGAATAGCGGCCACTGCTGTCGGACGGCCGCCCCATTCTACGGCGCAGGGCGCGCCCTTGGGCTTGACGGCGCCCGGCACAGCCAATACGGCGTATGCCTGCACGCCGTCATCGTCCTCCGCCACCCAGACTTGGTGGCGGAGCTTGCCGTTGCTGGCCATCGCCGAGGCTTGTATCAAGCCGGCGATGTCCCACACGCTCTGCTCGAAGCGGACGTGTCGGGCGTCCGCCAACTGCTTGACGGCGAACCAGTCGGCGCCGTCCAGTGCTCGTATGCGCAGCCGCCCAGTAGGGTCGGCTGCGGCCAGTAGCTTCTGCGCGCCGGTGGCGTCGAGCGGGAACTTCGCTATGTCGCCGAAGAGCTGGCTGCCGGCGCGCTCGTAGATGCCACGGTGGCCGGAGATGAGTATGAGCGAAGCTTTGGCTCTTCGGCCGTGAGCTATAATATGCTGCAGGATCAGGCCTGCGTAGCCCTTGCCCCGATGCTCTAGCTCTGTGCACACAGAGCCGATCGAATAGACGGCCAGTGTAGCCGGGCCGATCTTCACGATCGACGGCACTAACCCGATGAAGGACACTAGCCGGCCATCCACGAAGCAACCGAACGATTGCTTCAGGCTAGCAGAGAAAGCATGGGGATACGCGGTTCCCATGGAAATATGCTCCGCATCGCGGAACGTTCGGTCAGACAAGGCAACGGCCTCATCGATCTCTTCCTCGCGAATGGGACGAATAATTGGCGTCGACGCTGGATCTTGGACGGGGTCTGGATTCGAGCTTGGGTTAGATGTTGTCATCGGACTATATGTGGCTATGCATGACTTTGCGCACAGCTTCGGCTATATCATGAATGTCGGATTCATCTCCGAGCAGCATGTTCTGATGCAGCCACAACACTTCTTTCACACACAGCCGCTCACTGATAGGGCAGCTATATACGCGATTCTCGCCCGTCCACTTCTTCGTTTCGTTGATCACAGCCTGGTTCTGATTCAACGACACATAGCCCGACGATGCCGGAATTCCTTCAGCCACCAATTGCTTGATCACTTCGTTCTTATCGATCCGATTAGCCAAAGCTGCTTCCAGCTTGAACATGTACAAATGATAAGCGTGACGTGTGATGCCCGGATCGCGGCGCAATACTTGAATACCCTCGATCTCGCTCAGCAGTTGCGTCAACAGCTTGCCATTCCGTTCACGTGCTGCCATTTGCTCTTCCAGTCGCGTCATCTGTCCGATTAGGATCGCCGCTTGAAACTCCGTCATGCGCAAGTTCCAGCCGATGTGCTCATGCTGATACCAGCCGCCATTGCGAATGCGCCCTACGTTCGTAAGCGACCAAGCCATATCGGCCAACTCTTCGTTGTTGGTCAAGATCATGCCGCCTTCACCGGCGTTGATGTTTTTGCTGGACTGGAAGCTGAACGTACCAAGGTCGCCTTGCGCGCCTATACCCGTTCCATTCCACTGGCCGCCTACGGCTTGCGCGGAATCTTCGATCAGCCACAGGTTGTGCTTGGCCGCGATTGCCTTCAGTCGTGTCAGATCCGCAGGAGCGCCGCCGATATGAACCGCGATGATCGCTTTGGTCTTCGGCGTAATCGCCGCCTCGACTTTATCTGGGTCAATGAGCAGGGTGTCCGGCTCAACATCAACGAATACCGGAATGGCCCCGAACAAGAGCGCAGAGCTCGCCGTCGCGATGAATGTGTACGGAGGCATAATAACTTCGTCGCCAGGCTGAACCCCTGCTGCTTGTAAAGCAATCGTAATCGCAACGGTTCCGTTGACGATGGAGACTGCATACTTCGCATCATGGGCGGCGGCGAATTTCTCTTCGATGATAGGCAGCATCACGCGACCCGTACCGCCCCATTTGCCCGAGCGGACCACTTCGAGGATCAGTCGCTCTTCGACTTCATTATGAATCGGCCATTCCGGGAATGGTTTCGTACGCACCGGGGTACCGCCATTTATCGCTAGTTTCGGTTCAATTGTCATTGTTGCACGCTCCTATAAAATAACAATTTAGGTATCATACCTGTATTATATATTAGATAGTGGGCCTATGACTATATATAGTTAGTAGTAAACTTGGCGGTGGCTCCTTGTGGTGTTTGTTTGCCCTTGGAACGGCCGAGCTTGCTTTAATCAACTTATACTTTCTGGCGTGTAAATACGAAAAAGCGGACACCCTGTCCGCTTCTCCGTGTAATCGATTATTTATTGAGCTATTCGCTCAAGCACCTGCGCGTGCAAGTGCAAAGGCCGCGCTACCGACGACACCTGCGTCGTCGTTCATCTCGGCCAAGCGGATGTCCATCCGATCCAAGTACATCGGATGGACAATGCCTTGCAGCCCGCGACGCAACGGAGCGAGCAGCCGCTCGCCTGCATTGGCGGCCCCTCCGCCAATAATGATGACGTCGGGGCTCCACAGCGGAATCGCGTAGGAGAGCCCCTTCGCCAGCATGTAGCCGACGAAGTTCATGATGTAGACGGCTAGCTCGTCACCCGCGTCGTACGCGCGGGAGATGTCTGCGGCGGTGATGGCCGCCCGCTGCTCGGCGTCCGGGAACCAGTCGGCCAGTAGACTTGCCCGGCCGGCCTCAAGTTGTTCGCGCGCGATACGGGCGATGCCAGTCGCCGAAGCGATCGTCTCCAGGCAGCCGTGCAGCCCGCAGCCGCAAGGCGCGCTCTCGCCCTCCATCACGATGTGGCCGATCTCGCCGGCCTGGAAGCCGCCACCATAATACTGGCGGCCGTTGTTGATCATCGCCGCGGCGATGCCGGTGCCGAGTGTGATGCCCATGATATGGGCATACCCGCGTCCCGCGCCACGGACGGCTTCGCCGTAGATATACATCTTCACATCGTTGTCGATGTACACAGGAATGCCGCCCAGCAGGCCGCTTAGCTTCTCCGTCACCGGCACATCGTGCCACTTCAAGTTACCGGCGAAGATGGCGACACCGCGCTCCGGGTCAACGATGCCCGGATTGCCCATGCCGACGGCTGTCAGATCGCCGCGCCCTGCGCCTTGCTCCTGCAGCAGCTCATCGATCATCCCGGCAATATGACTCAGCACATAGTCGGCGCCGTTCGCTGCGCCCGTCGGCTTCTTCACTTTGCGTAGCAGTTCCAGCTCGCTATTCAGCAGCCCGCACACGATGTTCGTTCCACCAATGTCCACACCTACTACATAACTCATATCCGGCACACTCCCATGTCCACGATCACTCATATTTCTATCAGAATCTGTACATCTCCTACGAACCTGCAATCCTAGTGTACATAATTATACACCAGTTGTTCCTCCCTCATTCCGCTACATACACGCGGATGTTCTGACGGTTCAACTCTTGTTGAAAGGAAGCTTCAAGCGGAGCGTCGGTAATACAAGCCTGAGCCGCAGACAGCGGAGCGATCGAGAACAAGGACGCTCGCCCTACCTTCGTTCGATCGAACACCGCATACGTCTGATCGGAACGCTTGATCAGCATCTTGGCGATTTGAGCTTCCGATTCCGAGTAGGTCGTCAGCCCTTGCGACAAGGCGACTCCGTCGAGACCCAGAAACATTTTACCTATATTCAGACTCTCGATGACCTTCTCGGACAACGGCCCGCATAGCTCGAAGCTCTTATGCCGAAGGACGCCACCCGCTACCACAACCTGGATATCATCGCTGTCCGCGAGCTCCATCGCGATATTGATCGCATTGGTCACGACCGTGATGCCTCTGCGGTGCTTGATGGCCCGAGCGATGTGGAACGTCGTCGTTCCGCCGGACAGACCGATAATGTCGCCCTCTTCGATCAACGCTGCCGCCGTCGCCGCAATTCGCTCCTTCTCCAGCCAGGAGATCGAAGTCTTCTCTTGGAAAGACACTTCGCGCGCCGGACTGTGCCCGTCATAGATGGCCCCGCCAATCGTACGGATGATTGCCTCGGACTTCTCCAGCATATCCAAGTCGCGTCGCGCCGTCGCTTCCGAGCAATGCAACGTATCCACGATATCCTGCACCGAGACACGACCTTTCTGCTTGAGCATCGTTACAATCGTGTCTCTGCGTTGATCGCCCTTGGAAAGCGATTGACCGCCCATGCCCGATTCCTCCATCCTGCTTGCTAAATCTTCACAACTTGCGTCAAATTACGCGGGTGATCCGGATCTACATTGTTTTTCAAAGCCGTATAGTACCCGATATATTGCAACACCGGCAAATACAACACACTGCGAGCTTCATCGGACAAGGAGCTTCCACCTACTTCGAACACGGCATCGGCAAATTCTGTATCCGCACCCTTGGCTGACGTGACGATCAGAACTGTAGCGCCGTAAGCTTTCATCTCTTCCGCTACTTTCACTTCGAACGAGCGAGCGGTCTCCGACAGCAGCAGCACGATCAGCGTGCCTGGCTCGACAATCGACTTAGGACCATGACGGAATTCTAGCGTACCGAAGCTTTCGGTCCATACATAGGACATTTCTTTGATTTTCAGGCAAGCCTCTTGAGAAAGTCCGTAGTACGCGCCCATGCCCAAGTAGACGAATTTGTTCAACGCATGATCTTGCACCAACGATTTGGCAAAAGGATCAGCAGCCTTCACCACAGCCGCATCAGCCGCGACTACTTGACCGATTTCTTCCCACAGTTGCGCTTGACCTGAAGCGATCGCTATGGCAGCTTGCATCTGCAACGTCATGCTGCTGAGCGATTTGGTCATAACGGTACTCTTCTCTTTGCCAAGCGGGGAGACGAGGCAATCGCACATTTGCGCCATTTTGCTATCCTCGTAGCACGTAATCCCGCATGTGGTCCAACCTTCTAACGATTTGACCGAATCCAGTGCGAGAATGACTTCCGTCGATTCACCCGAGCGAGATACGCCAACCAACAACGTCTTGCGTCCAGGTACGGCCGCGGTGTCACGGAATAAATAAATTTCCGAAGAAGGTTGTGCCGAAGAGCTGCGTCCTAACCATTTGCGGAAAGTAGCGGCCATCGTCTGAGCTTGATAATAGGATGAACCGGATCCGATAAAAATAACTTCGTCATACTCAGTGTTGCCGATATATTGCGAAACCCATTCTTTCTGAGACGTTTCCAAATGGCGTACTGCTGCTGCCAGTGCGTCTGCTTGAGCGGAAATTTCCGGGTAAGTCAATTGACCAAAATTTGTTTGCATAAAGTCATCTCTCCTCTTTCATCCATCTGAATACTTACTATCTTCAGTATAAGATGTAGAAATGATTTTATCAATCATTATAATGACTTTTTCAATCATTTTATTAAGGGACATTTTTTCGAAACGTCATTTTGGCATGAAAAGGGAAAAAGTAAATTCAAAAAGCTGCTACCGTATGTTACAATGTTAGGGTTAAATTTATAACAGGATAGAGACAAGTACTAATCGACTGGGAGGAAGGGAATTATGTTGGAAAATCAAGAAGACATCATTCAAGCAAGCGCTGCCAATTCGAATCTCCACAATTATGAGGAAGCCCGCGATAGCTTCAAATGGGAAGACGTTGAAAAGCAGTTCAGCTGGTATACGACCGGCAAGGTGAACATGGCTTATGAAGCGATTGACCGTCATGCTGAATCTGGCCGCCGCGACAAGGTTGCGCTCTATTACAGCGATGCGACCCGCGATGAGAAATACACGTTCGCCGAGATGAAAGCGAATTCTAATAAATTCGGTAACGTGCTGCGTAAGATTGGCGTTGGGAAAGGCGACCGTATCTTCATCTTCATGCCGCGCACACCGGAGCTGTACTTCGCCCTGCTTGGTTCGCTCAAGGTTGGCGCGATCGTCGGCCCGCTGTTCGAAGCGTTCATGGAGACAGCTGTTCGCGACCGACTGGAAGACAGCGAAGCCGTCGCCATCATTACGACACCGTCGCAATTGCCACGCGTACCCGTTAATGAGCTGCCGAATCTAAAGCATATCATTCTCGTTGGCGATAACGTTGACGCATCAGCCGCTGGGCAAATCAACTTCCATCAAGAAATGGCTACTGCCTCCGAATCACTCGATATCGAGTGGTTGGACCGCGAGGACGGCCTTATTCTACACTATACATCCGGTTCTACCGGCAAGCCTAAAGGTGTGTTTCATGCGCAGAACGCGATGATCCAACATTACTATACAGGCCGCATCGTGCTCGACCTGCAGGAAGATGACGTATACTGGTGTACCGCCGATCCAGGTTGGGTCACGGGAACGTCTTACGGTATATTCGCTCCATGGCTGAACGGCGCGACGAACGTCATTCGTGGCGGCCGCTTCAGCCCGCAGGACTGGTACAACACCTTGCAGCGCTATGGTGTAACTGTCTGGTACAGTGCGCCGACCGCATTCCGCATGCTGATGGGCGCAGGCGACGATGTCGTGAAGCAGTATGACTTGTCCAAGGTGCGTCACGTGCTGAGTGTTGGTGAGCCGCTTAACCCAGAAGTCGTACGTTGGGGCATGAAAGTATACAACAAGCGTATCCACGATACTTGGTGGATGACAGAAACAGGCGGTCAACTGATCTGCAACTATCCGTCAATGGCGATCAAGCCAGGCTCGATGGGCCGTCCGATTCCAGGCGTAGATGCCGCCATCCTCGATGACGAAGGGAACGTGCTCCCTCCTTACCGGATGGGCAACCTGGCGATCAAAACACCTTGGCCGTCGATGATGCGCAAGATCTGGAACAACCCTTCGAAGTATGCGGAGTACTTCCGCCTCGAAGGGTGGTATGTGTCCGGCGACTCGGCCTATATGGATGAGGACGGCTACTTCTGGTTCCAGGGCCGCGTTGATGATGTAATCAACACGGCTGGCGAGCGCGTTGGACCGTTCGAAGTCGAGAGCAAGCTCGTCGAACATCCGGCTGTAGCCGAAGCTGGCGTCATCGGTAAGCCCGACCCGCTGCGCGGTGAAGTGATCAAGGCGTTCATCTCGCTACGCGAAGGCTTCACGCCGTCCGACGAACTGAAGGCGGACATCGCCAAGTTCGTCAAGGAAGGGCTGTCCGCGCATGCTGCTCCGCGCGAGATCGAGTTCAAGGATAAGCTGCCGAAGACGCGCAGCGGTAAGATTATGCGCCGCGTGCTTAAGGCGTGGGAGCTTGGATTGCCGACTGGCGACCTGTCGACGATCGAAGATTAAGATTAGTGTATGCAGGGTGCCATCCGTCGTGGATGGCACCCTTTTCGCCTGAAATGAGGCTGTCGATTAACTGTTGATAGAAGCAAAAACGGCCGTTCCAAGTGAAAAAGGACCCCTTTAGCTCAAACATCTTGTTTGAACCTCCCTGATTGTATAAGGGATTTTGCGGTATGGAGGTTCAAGCCAAAACTCGCCAGGGTCCTCTTTTTCACTTTCCACTCCTGTGTTCACAATGAATCGACTGCTGCTCTGCAAGTCCGAAAATTGGCCTGCAGCCCGGGAAATGGCAACCTGCTTCGCCCCAAGGCCGATTTTCGGCCTTGCAGCCCGGGAAATGGTAACCTGCTTCGCTCCAAGACCGAAAATCGGCCTTTGCACGGCTTCGCGGCGTGCCTCCACGCGTTGTAAGACGATTTTTTCGTCTTGCACGGCTTCGCTGGGCGCTTCCTCGAGCTGTAAGACGATTTTTTCGTCTTGCACGGCTTCGCGGCCAGCTTTCTCAAGCTGTAAGACGATTTTTTCGTCTTACACAGCTCAGCGGCTCGGCGACATGCCTTCACGGGCTGAAAGGCGATGATTTCACCTTACCAGTACAAGGCCAAGATCTCGAATTGTGATCTTGGCCTTGTTCGTGCCCCAGCCCTTTGACCCACCTGTAAACTGCTCATCAGCTCCCTAACTCAAAACAAACTAGTTGTGGTCACCCCTCACTTCCTACAACTCTGGCAGTAACACATATAAGGTGGTGGCAGCTAAGTTGGATAGCTTGCGCAGGCCGAACGTTACCGTGCCACTGGTGGGCATCAGATCAACGTAACTTATCAACTGCCAGCCCGTACCCACCGGATAAGCCGCGGTGCTTATGCCCAACTGACTCGTATAAGTGGCAGCCCCTGTACTGGCCGCAGATGGCTTGGCATAAAAGGCGATATATACGTATTTGCCAGCAAGACGAGGGTAATCCGCCATATCGATCAGGTCTAATCTGCCCCCGCCGTTATTCCGAGCGCGAACGAAATGTCGTTTTGTTAGAGGGATAATACCCTCTTTTGTCGAATATAAAAGGCAAGTTGTAGTTCTGTGGCATCACCGTTATGTCTCATCGATCAAGGAGGTACGCCCATTGTCTTCCCCGCAAATTCCTGTACACATC
Organism: Paenibacillus sp. P4_E11; assembly: GCF_056401635.1. NCBI lineage: Bacteria > Bacillati > Bacillota > Bacilli > Caryophanales > Paenibacillaceae > Paenibacillus > Paenibacillus sp. P4_E11. The sequence goes on from NZ_JBFUIX010000026.1 coordinate 16,710, forward strand.
TATCCGGACGGCCGAATTGAGGCCGAAGTAATTGGAATCAAAGGTAAAGCGAGTCTCGACTATATCCCGATCTTGGAGCAGTTGCTCATTGCGGAAACTGTAGACTCTGATTATACAGCCGACCAGATGTCGATCACCCTATCACTCGTCCCTGTCGCTCTAACACTGCGGATCGCTATGGGAGGAGAGAACTTCAGGAACTGGTCCGAATCGATGCAGGTCCAAGTTCCCACATCCTTCGCTAGCGAGCTTGAATTGATCCGAACCGTACGCAAAGCTGGCTATGAGACCGATAAGTGGTCAGGGTTGATCAAAACCCACTTGGACGGCGAGCAACTACGCCTATACTGGCAGCAGATTGACGGAAGATGGTACGCTATATTCGGCAGAGCGGATTCCAGGCAAAAGATTGATCGCTTCGTCGCGGATATGAACCAGGCTGCTGGACGCCAAGTATTCAGCAACACTTCGACCCAGGCGTCGAATCTGTCCGAAGCATCTCCCCACGAAGGAACGGTTCTGGATCCCGCATCGGTTGCCCCCTCATTCCCTACCAATTTCCGTGACGGGGAGCTGTTGTTCCGGACGTTGAAGGACTTGGGGCTGAACCCTATGCGTAGGGGAGAAGACATCACTTGCCAAGCCGACTCCTCCATTCTGGTGTTCCGGCAGTCCGGCATCAGTCCTTTCTATGTAGAAGTGCACCATGCCCCAGACTTGCGTAATGTGTTCGGACATCTCTCGAACATCGACGACGATTATAAACGCTGTGTGCAAGCACTTGTATACGAACACTTGAAGGACCGCGTCGACTCGCGTAACATGACCGTGAACGGCGAAGAAGTACAGGATGACAATTCTATCATCGTCACATTGACCATCAGGAGCTGAGCTTGAATGGGATACATCGACATCCAGCATATTGCCGAGATTTGTGCGCGATTTTCCGGGCCCCACTATTACGTTAGCCATATGATACCACAGTCCCAACTTGCCAATGTTCAGGACAAAATCGAGAATGCCCGCAAAAGCTTCCCGATTCCTTCCAACGAATACGTCGTTGTCTTGTTGGATGCCACTCTGTTCAACTCGGGCAAAAACGGCTTGGCGATATGTACGTCCGGCTTATACTGGCACAATAACTGGACGGTTAAGACCGCATACAATTATTGCTCATGGGAATATCTCGCTACGGCCTATATTCAACAGCATGACCAATACTCGTTGGAACTCGGCCCTGACTGTATCGTCGGATTAGCAAGCTGCCCGTTCGATAAGAACGTTCTCATTCAATTGCTCCAAGAACTGCAGCGATACGTCGGCCATGCCTTAAGCGAATCGAATACAACCGTGACGATGACCATTCAGACAGAGGCTTCATTGCCTGTGGAAGATTGGATGATCGCGGTCGCAGGCCAACAATACGGCCCATACGATCTTGGAAGTATTAGAACGATGGTCGTGACGAAGCAGCTCGTACCTGAAGACACCTATGTGTGGAGGCAGGGAATGGCCGAGTGGGTGCTATTCTTGCACATTCCAGGATTGGCGGCCCTTGTCCCGCCTGCCATGCCGCCTGTTCCACCAGCACTATCCCAGCGGCCAGTATCGAGCTACACATCCGGACCAACAGCTTCATCCCCTCAGGAGGCATATGGACTTTCAGCTGATTCAATAGGAGCCACCGGTTCCAAAACAGTTAACGTGAACACCGCTTCTTGGGAATCGTTGCTGGAGCTGCCAGGGATCGGACTCACAAGTGCCAAACGACTTGTTCAGCAGCGCGATGTTATTGGAGGGTTCACTTCGGTTGAGGAAATGGGCGATCTGTTAGGGTTGAAACCCCATCAAGTGGTGAAGCTGCGGTCGCGTATTTTATTCGAATAACTTGAATTTGGAGGGTTGCAAGATGGAACGTTCGGAGAAAGGATGGTTATGGAAGCTGGTACAGTCTTGGTGGATTTTGTTGACATTCACCTTGTTCTTTAACTGGGTTGCGTTTTTCTATATTGCCTATAGATCGAAGAAAGCAAGCTGGTATTTCTGGACGCTGGTCTATATCATTCCCGTCATCCTGCTCTTCACAGATATTTTGGGTAGCGAAAATTGGCTATATAATGTGATGATGACCTATTTGTTATTGGGGTGGATCGGCTCGATCATTCATGCCTTCATCGTCCGGAAGGAATTCCTGATTCGTCTGGAGGCCCGGCAATGGGCTGTACAGGAAGAAGAGGACAGTCTGAAGCGTCAGGTAGGGATAGAGTTCGGCGTGCCCCTTCGGAGCACTCCCGGGCAAGTTCAACCACAGTTCGATTCTAACTTTGCACCTCCGCCAATGCCCGGTCAAGCCAAATCGGCCCCGGTTACGAAGCCTGCAGTTGGCGTATTCGGCACTTCGCAATCAGGAGGCGATGCAGGCAAGACAGGTACTGCTCCAGTATGGCCGGATGCCGTGAATCTCAACACAGCCACCGAAGATACGATCGCGGCGCTGCCCGGCATTGGAATCATCCTAGCCAAGAAAGCATGCCAGCATCGGCTGGCGAATGGCGGATTCAGCTCAGTGGACGAGTTCTTCGAGATACTCGGTGCGAAGGCCCACGTTATCCAACGTGTAAGGCCGCTCATTACGGTCCGACTTGCCCCGACTCCCCCTCCGCCGCCTGGTGGACACACGGTCGATTCCTGAACGTAATCGTCGCTCTAAGCGCCGAAGCGTTGTCTGTACTCGTACTTCCGGCATACTTCCTCGACCGCTTCTCTCCTGGAAAATCCGTGGAACAGATTATTCGCCCGCTCACTCTCTACGATTTCCGAGAATGGCGTGTCGTGGACATTGCCGATGTTGAATAAGAATTGGAGGAATGGATCAATGCTGCGTTCGCAGAGAGGCTGGCTATGGCGATTGGCCCAATCTTGGTGGATATTGTTGACTTTCGTGCTTTTATTTAATTGGACTGCCTTCCTCTACATAGCCATAAGAACGAAAAATCTGAAATGGTACGGTTGTAGCGTACTCTATATGCTTCCGAACATTTTGCTTTTCACCTTGACTGAGGAGGCTGATGCTTGGAGTGACTACCCAAAATTATTAATCATAAGCGCGAGCGAGATGGGTTCCATCATACATGCATTCAAGGTTCGAAATAGATACTTGATGCTTCTGGAGGCCAGACTGAATGCTCGTCTCGTTACAGAGTATGGCTTGCCTAATGGGCAAATACAGTCGCAATATAATACATCAACTACACCTCCATCACTACCTGGGCAAGCCAAATCGGCCCCGGTTACGAAGCCTGCAGTTGGCGTATTCGGCACTTCGCAATCGGTGGGAGGCAACGGCCCCACTGCCTCCGTATCTTGGCCGGATGCCGTCAATCTCAACACAGCCACCGAAGATACGATCGCGGCGCTGCCCGGCATTGGAATCATCCTAGCCAAGAAAGCATTACAGCATCGGCAAACGAAGGGCGGATTCAGCTCGGTGGACGAGTTCTTCGAGATACTTGGTGCGAAAGCCCACGTTATCCAACGCGTAAGGCCGCTCGTTACCGTCAATACTACCCTGCCGCCACCTCCGTTGCCTGGTGGACACACAGTGGATTCATAATCGCAATCGGTCGCATTAAGCGCCAAACCGCTGTCTATACCCGCACTTCCGGCATAGTTCCTCGACCGCTTCTCTCCTGGAGAACCCGTAGAACAGATTATTCGCTCGTTCGCTTTCTACGATTTCAGAGAAAGGCGTGTCGTGGACATTGCCCAGATTAATAACTCCCTCTCCGTCCAGGCAGCAAGGCACAACCGTCCCGTCGACGAGTACCGCCGCTTGACTGCGAAGTGCATGACAGAAACCTTTGCCGTCATCTTCGGGAGCGCTTAGACTAGGCCATTGAAATTCGTGATCTTGATTAATATAGACCCGATCGGCAATCTTCACGCCGCTGCCTGGTATTACCTTCTCTTCAATCCGATAGTCGAGGTTGAACTCCTTCTCCAGAATCTCAAGCGTCTGCCGATTTCGGCTCTTCTCTGCGTTCGTCGCATTGTCTGGCGTCAAATTCCACAATCGGAATGAGAAGATGACTTTGTGTGGAGCGGCTTCCCGGACAAAGGAAAGAATATTGGTCAAGTACCCTTCCCGATCTTGCGACCCCTCATGACCATCGAAGCTGTGGAGTGAGAAGTTCATTTGCCGAAGAGCTGGTTTCCCTAGTATGTTGGGGCCAGCCTTATGAATCAATGTTCCGTTCGTCGTGATGTTCACCTTGAACCCTTTGGCATGGCTGGCATCGAGCAGCTCACCGAGCTTCGGATGAAGGAGCGGTTCACCCTTCACGTGCAGGTAGATGTGATTCGTGTGCGGCTTGATCTGATCCAATATATGATTGAACGTATCCAGCTTGATGAAATTAGCCTTTCGTGCCGTCTGCGGACAGAAGGTGCAGGCCAGGTTGCATACGCTTGTAATTTCTATATATACTTTTTTGAAAGTTTTCACGATTTGGTTCCAACCCTTTCCGCAAGATCGAACGATCTTGAACTCATTCTGTATTATAGCATGTGATAGAAATTAATGTTTCATTGTGTCTATTCTACCGAGGAACAAAATACAAATGTTGAAATCCAAAGGAGAATGAACATGAGAAAAGTCGTTTTATTCATGCACGTATCGCTTGATGGCTTCGCAGCAGGACCAAACGGAGAATTAGATTGGATTCCATACGATGAAGAAATGATTGGGTATGCAGATGAAATCGTTAGTACAGTAGGCTCACCCGTGTACGGACGTGTAACTTATCAAATGATGGAAGGCTATTGGCCTACTGTGCTGGAGAACCCATCTGGAAGTAGTAAGCATGAGATCGATCATGCCAATTGGATTGAGAACGTTGACAAAATCGTCATTTCCAACAGTCTCGAAAAAGTGGAGTGGAATCGTACAAGGTTGATCAAGGAAAATATTGCAGAAGAAATCGCCGAACTCAAGCAGCAGCCCGGGAAGGATCTTGTGATTTTCGGCAGTCCAGGTCTGGCACAAACATTTATTCAGCTGGACTTAATCGATGAGTATCGACTTACCTTATGTCCAGTAGTATTAGGTAGTGGAATCCGATTATTCCGAGACAACCCGGATATGATTAACCTGAAGCTCTTGTCTGCCAGAACTTATCGTTCAGGTGTTATAGCTCTCCACTATCAGTCGGTGAAAAATAACGCTGAATGATCAGAGCCATGTAAGAAACCATGAGCGATCACAAAATGCCTCACCCAAACCGGGTGAGGCATTTTGACTATGTCCTAGAGTATCCTGTGCAGCATTACTGCTGCTTGCGCTCTGGTTGTCGGAGCCTGGGGAGCAAACGAGCCGTCGTCCATTCCCTGGATAATCCCGGCTGCTTGCATAGCGGACACCGCATCCGCGGCATAGCCGCCGACCGCAGCTCGATCCTTAAACAGCGGCAGATCGCTCCGCTGCGCCAGCTGGATTTTCAAAACCTGGGTAGCTCTGTACATCATGACGGCCATATCCTGGCGGGTAATCGTCTCCTGAGCACCGAACCTGGTACCCGTAACGCCGTTCACGATGCCGAGCTTCTGAGCGCTGGCGACCGCATTGTAGTACCAGGCATCCTTCTCTACATCGGAAAACGCAGTAGTCGCGGTTGGCACTCTAAGGTCGAACGCATTGACCAGCATGGTTACAAATTCCGCTCGGGTCACGTTGCCGGCAGGATTAAAGCTGCCTGCTCCGATTCCCTGGACGATCTCCCTTGCAGCTAACGCTTCGATCGCCTGGATCGCCCAGTCCGCGCCTGCAAGATCGCGGAATGTCACTTTGACTGGCACCGCCGTGTAGTAGCTGAAGTGCTTGGCATTGAATTCAACCTGGCCGGTTTTCGGATTATATTTGCCATTTTTAATGAGCTCAAGGGTGCCATCCTCAAGAATGCAGTATACCACGACTTGATTCGGATTCTCCCCCGGCTGGAGGGTGTATGGAAAAGCCACTCCCACGGTTTCCCCGCCAAAATCGCCCAGTTTCTTGCCATCCAGACTCAGATTGAAATCAAAGACGGGAGCACTTCCGATCTTCTCCCTAGCCTCGGCAGGAAGCTTGGCCGGATCTACCTTGGCGACACTCAGACGAACATCGCCCGGCGATGCGGTCCCAACGCCTTGGAGCAGACTGCCCGGCAAAGAAAGCGTGGCGAAACCTGTCTCAATCCTAAACGTATCGGCCGTCTTCTGCCCCTCCGCATACAATTGCTTGAGAGGCAGATCGACTTGCATTTCCTTCGCACCTTCGACTGGCTGGACTTTGAACACTGCAATGCCATTGGTCGAATTTTGAATCCCCGCTCGCAGCTCTTCCGGCTGGATCACGACCGATGCCATGCCTTTCTCGTCCAGCTTTGGCTGAGAAGCGGACGGAGCCGGTGTCGATGTTGGCGACGGTGTCGGTGTCGATGTCGCCGTCGGCGTTGGCGTTGGCGTTGGCGTTGGTGTCGGCGTCGGCGTCGGTGTTGGTGTTGGTGTTGGTGTTGGCGACGGTGTCGGTGTCGGCGTCGGCGTTGGCGTTGGTGTTGGCGACGGTGTCGGCGTCGGCGTTGGCGTCGGCGTTGGCGTCGGCGTTGGTGTTGGCGTCGGTGTCGGTGTCGGTGTCGGTGTCGGTGTCGGTGTCGGTGTCGGTGTCGGTGTCGGTGTCGGTGTCGGTGTTGGTATTGGCTCAGTTACCGTTACGGTACTGCTTGCCGTCTTGCTGCCGTCTGCAGTGGTCACGGTGATCGTGGCCGTACCGGCCGCTTTGGCTGTCACACGGCCTGCAGCATCTACTTCAGCCACCGCAGGGTTGCTGGATCCCCATGACACCGCTTTGTTCGCCGCATTGGCCGGGGCTACGATCGCCGTCAGTGGCCCCGTCATTCCTGCGACCAGATCCAGAACGGCTGGGGTCAGACTTACGCCGGTGACCGCGATCGACGGTTCCAGCGCGTATTCCAGTTTCGATTTTCCGTCTGTAGCCGTTACACGGATTACAGTCTTGCCTGCAGAGGCATTCTCGATCACCACGGCTGCACCTGATTGGGTAGCGGCGGCTTGAACCACAGCCCCAGGCGCCAACTGAAGCGTGTACTTCCGGATCCCCGGAGAGAATCTTTGCAGCGGCACGCCGTTCACGGTAATGCTGGACAGCGTCGCATCGGTTTGAGGTACCGCAATTCGGGACATCGTCGTCCCTGCCTCAGGCGCGTAGTAGATGCTGCCGTCGATCCCTATGCTCATATCATTCACGAATACGTCTGAGATGATTTTATACGCAAGGGTCTGCGGATCGATCACGATCAATTTGCGGGACAAGGTCGTATACAGCAAGCCGTCAGGGCTCCATTGCAATCGCATCGGCTTCCACTTGCTGGTGTTATACAGACTGGGTTGAATCACTTTACTCTTCATAATCTGTTTGGTAGTGACGTCCATAGCGAAGATCGTGCCGTCCACCGCACCCCACAGATAGCCGTCCGGTCCAAAGGAGAGCTCGCCGATCATCTTGGGCGCTTCATCGATCCCCGGAATGTTCAGCTTGAATTCGTCCACCTTTTGGCCCTTCGCTACGTCCCAGATGAACAGCTTGGCTTCCGAGGCGGCCGGTACGGAGCCCAATCCGCCCCAGATGGATGTGCCTATATAGAGGAGTCCATCCTTGTAGGCCAGTCCAATTATGCTCAGGTCCGGAACCACATCGTTGAACTGTTTCCATACGTCGGTCGCTTCGTCATAGACGGCCAACACGCCGCCCAAATATCCATAGTCGGGCACCGTGCCGACGAACAGCTTGTTGTCCCCGGAAGTTATGGCGAACGGTCGATCCTGGTGGTTTGTAATATCATAGACCAGCTTCGGATTCTGGAGCAGCGAGACGGGCTGAGCAGGATCGAACCGATACATGACCGCACCCACGTAAGTCCCGTAGTACACATGATCGTTCATGAATCCAATTCCCTCCGGCTGAGCGAATGAAGAGATATTCACATCAATCCGGTTGGTGAACGGATTATAAATGCTCAAGCCCCGTTGGTATCCGCCCAAATATTGCCTGCCGTCCGGTCCGGTACCGATTTCTTGGATTCGAACAGGCTGCGGAGATATTTCGAGCTCGACGAAGGAGAGCCAGCTGTCAGCGGGATCGTACAGCACGTACTCCCCGTATTGAGTGACTATTGCCAACACGGTTTTCCCGGCTTTTGCACCGCTGTGCATCTGGATCCATTCCATGTCCTTCACACGAGGCGTATCGGGCAGTGGGACAGGAATCGCGATTTCAGAAATCTTATTGTTTTTGGTATCGTACTGATACAATCGGGATTCGTACTTGTAAAAGATCAGATCCGGATTGGCCGGATATGGCTTGGAGATCATCGCATTGTACTGAAACGTGTTCTCGATCTGATACGTATCCTTATTCATCACAACCATATCGGACGTGCTGGTCGAAACAAGTAGCTTGTTGTGGACGATGAACACATCGGTCATGATTTCTGGAGTTCCTGTATAGCCCGGGACTGCAATTTCCGTTTTGGCCCCGGTTACGCGGTTGATTTTGAATAAGTGCTTCACGGAACCCAGTGCGGCATATATATATTCGTCGTCTACACCGATGCCTCTGACATAATCCTGACCTTGCATGACAGAGCCGTAGTCACGGAATTGGCCGGTTGCAATGTCGTATTCGAATACTTTCCCGTCACCTTTGTCCTTGTTGTACGTCCCGCCGTATAGCTTGCCCTCGGGCGTCGCTTCGAGATCCCATACCCATTTATCGGAAGGATTGACCCCCAGCAGCTCCACTTTCTTTTGGACAGGCAGATAGCGGTACAATTTCCCGTCGCCCGTGCCGGCGAAATACACGTTTTGATCGGGGCCTATGGTCATAGCCCATAAGGCTTCCGTATTAGGAATGACTTCAGAAAATTTCTTTTTTCCCGTCTCCGCATCTAGGACTGTGAACGTCCCAGGCAATCCATTCGAATGAAAATAAACTTCGTTCTCACCCAGGGCATTTTGCTGGATAACACCGGCTTGACCCAGACTAACGCTCACCATCGGTCCCAGATTTACCGGCGCGGCATATTGTCGATCCAATGGCACCTCCTCCGGTACGATTGCAAATGATACGTCATCAAAATAAGCGTTCGTCAGGCTAATCCCTCCTGAATATAAGGCAATCTTGGCGTAGGCGGCTTGTTCGGGGGCTGCGGAGGCGACCCTCATTTCAGTCCATGTGTTCTTTCCAAGAGCTAAGGACCCGAATAATTCCTGTTTAAAGCCAATTTGGGAATCTTGATTATTATAATAATAAATTTCCATAACAATATTGTGGGACTGGCTTACTACGTTTACAAACGCTTTGCTAATGTACGATCTGCCTGGAAGGACAGCGATTTTGTTGCTCAGCACCCGCAGGCCCAGCACGTTGTCGCTGTCGGAGAAATGCAGGCTGTAGGTTCCGCTGCGAATCCGGTCCGTATTGCGCTCCAGCAATCCCGTCGCTGCGGGATCGAGGGACCAGTCCGGAATATTGCCGGCCACTAGGTCCTTTTCATATCCCGGATTCAGAATCTCGGTCGGATACACCTCGATTGGCGGAGTTACTTGGACCGGCACGACGGAGACATCGTCGAAGTAAGCTTCCGTCAAGCTTACATCCCCCGAGATCAAATAGAGCTTGATTTTGGTAATTCCGGACGGCACGGTGAAAGGCACTTGGATCTCCGTCCATTTATTCGTACCCAAGTCGGCCGCAGTAAAATTAATGGCGGTCACCGTACCAACCTGAGTCCCTTGATCGTTATAGTAATGGACCTCGTACCCGATCTTGTGGGATTGACTTACGACATTTACATAAGCTTTGGCTTTATAGGCCGTATTGGCTGTGACTGGAATGATATCGCTCATCACTTGCAATTTCTTCGAAGATTGATCTTTGAAATAAAGGCTTTTCGAGCCTGTGCGTGCTTTATCCGCTCGGATCTCCAGGATGCCTTCCGTAGTTGGCACAAGACTCCATCCTGGAATGACGCCRCCGGCCAAATCCATTTCAAACCCAGGATTCAAAATCGTGCCGGGTGGTTGGCTCGGAGTTGGTGTCGGTGTCGGTGTCGGTGTCGGCGTTGGTGTTGATGTCGCCGCGAATGACACGTCTTCAAAGTAAACATCTGTCAAGCTTTCCTTATCGGAATAAAATCCGACCCTTGCATACGACGCTCCGGCCGGAGCGTCCGAAACATTCTCGATCACACTCCAGGCTTTCAGTGGAAGCGCCGGATTCAGCGCTTGCTGCCGCTGTGTGAGCTCCACATCATTGACATCAAAATATTGAACCTCGAGAGCAATTCTTCCTGTTTGCTGCACGACATATACAGACGCCGTGACCGTGTACGATTTCTCGGAGATGACCGCTATTTTATCGCTGATGACTCGCAATCCCGGAGACGTGGCGAGACTGTCCGAATCCAGAAGATGAAGGCTTTTCGTTCCGCTCTTGACTGGCGCAGCGCTAATCTCGATCACGCCGGCCGTCGCCGGATCCTTGCCCCATCCGGGAATACTGCCGCCGGTCAAGGGCATTTCAAACCCCGGATTCAAGGGAAGCAACGAACTTGCCGTCGATTCGATCGAGACATCGTCAAAATATGCTTCCGTCAGGCTGACGTCGCCGGAATTGAATCGAACCTTGACCGTAGCGGTCCCTGCAGGCGCCGTGAAATCGACAGCCATTTCCGTCCACTTATTGGTGCCTAACTGGACGGCCGTAAAGTTGATAAACTTAGCCGGGGTAATCTCGATGCCATTATCCTTATAATAATGTACTTCATACCCTATTGTGTGGGATTGGCTGACGACATTTACAAAGGTCTTTGCCGTATAGGACTCGCCGGCCGTGACAGGAATAGCCTCGCTGGTCACTTGGAATTTGGAGGCGCTGCTGTCCTTGTAATGCAGGCTCTTCGAGCCGTTGCGAGCTTTCACTGAACTAATCTCCATTAAGCCAACCGTAGAAGGAACGATGCTCCAGCCCGGAACCGTCCCACCCACTACATCCATGTCAAAATTGGGATTCACTAGCTCCTGATTCACATCGCTTGCCGCCATGACTGAAACCGTATTCATTTGCAGCGTTCCAAAAACCAATGTAAAACTGATAATGATTGCCAGCCAACGTCTGGATACCTTGCTCCTCATTCGGATCACCTCGATAATATATGTAATTAGGGTTCAAGCCAACGTTGATAAAGCTTTTCTGAGTACTCGACGATATGCCGCGCGTAACGGTAAGGTTCCTGTTCCGATGCAAACGCTTCTTGCAGCTGTTGCAAAGCCTGTATACTCGATCCGATCTCCGCTAGTGTAGCCAGGATCACCTCCCTTTGCTCCTTGCTTGCGGCTGCTTTTTCGGGATCGACAGCCCTTGCAGGAAATAGAGGGATATTCCAGCTAGTCAGTACGGACAGCTTCGCCTCTATCATTTCGAACAAGGCGCGGACTGCCGGCCGCATGCGTTCCGGATAGCAGCTGTAATAGTCGTTTAGAATCTCTACCAGATCGTCGCTCCATAATGCCCTGCAGAATACATAGCTGTTAAATCCATGCACCCACTTCCACGGGTAGGAGTCCGGACCTCTATAGGGGACGATCAGATTCACGATCCCGAGCACGTTCCGCTGCTCGTAATAAGCTACGTCGTCCATGATCCGATGGGGAAGGAACGGAAACAGGTTAGAGAGCATGTAGTGATCGCTGTAATATTCGAAGATCGTTAGCTTGCGCCCCGTTTGCTCCAGCTCGCACGACCACTGCTCAATGGCCGCTCCAGCTCTACGCTCACCGTCGCGCGGATGATCCTCATAGCCGTATCGATAATCACGTCCCCAAAAGGCGAACAGCGTATCGGCTGCTCCGGAAGGCCGAGTCTCCCCAAGCTCCAGCATGTTCCAGGCTAACCCCGCATTATAAGCGATGTGCTCGACGGCTATATCAAGCTCAAATGCTTGCATACACGCGTTCAACCGCTCAGTAAACTGCAAATAATTCGCAAGGAAATGTTCCGTTTGCCGGTCCGCGATATCCTCCGGCCACAACGAGATTCGGGTCAGATTGGGCACATGGCGACAGTATTCCGTGATCTGCTGGACCATCGGAAGCTGCCAGCCGATATCGCGGAAGTCCAATTGCGCCTTCGCCGTATACGGGTGATCGGCTTGCGCTTGCGGGTCCTGGCCCTTCTGATGATTCAAGAAAAACTTTATACTGTGACCGCCAAGCGTGACTTGAATGCCGCGTTTGACAATCTCGGGAGCCAGCTCGGCACCTACCTGGTCCCACAAAGTAAAGGTGAAAAAGATCTCATTGATCCGATTGTGCGCGAACCAGTCCAGTAACTGCTTCAAGTATGGCGGGTCGTTTATCGTCTCCACTACAAAGCCTCTACGCTCCATTCTAGGAGCATACCGGCGGATTCGCTGTATGCCTGGCTTTGGAACGATCGCCGTTTGGTGCTGCGGAGAAGGATCCATGGCGAAAATCGAAGGCGTAGTCCCCGGATAAATCGCATGCAGCCCCCACGCTTCCCGGGCATATTGATATACCGCGTACAGAGCCGCTCGCTCGGATTTCCCGGAAAGCACCAGTTGATCCTCGGTCTCTCTAATGAAAAATTCATCGGAAAAGCCAGTGTCCTCCCAGACGAAGCCGTCTTCCTCGAGCCACGATGGCTTTGCCTCCTTCAGCTCCTCCCATGTCCCGATCCATCCCATCGCGAGCCGCGTATCCTTGCTTTTGCCTGCCACCCTCAGCAGCCTGCTCCATTCCTCGGCTGCAAAGCTCAGTACAGGGTGTTGGCTCGAAATCGGAAACCTATCCATAGATGACCGTCCCTTCCACTCTGCCTAATTCAGCCTTTCCATCGAGCAAACGCAGCTGCAATTCACGGATCGGCACCTCAGCCGGATCGCACTTATACGCCACGGCCAGGGCGGCTGCAGTGCCTGCCGCTTGGCCGATCGCCATGCAGCTGGGCGTCAGGCGAGTCGTAGCCTGTGCTTCATGCGTAGTGGAGATGCATCTGCCGGCCAACAGCAAATTCGGCGTATTCACTGGGACGATGCTGCGATATGGAATATCGTACGCACCTCCCTCCCGGATGAAATTGGCGGTGACCCCTTTCCCCTCCGGGTTGTGGATGTCGATCGGGTATCCGCTGCGCGCTATGACGTCATCAAATCTTCGTCCATCGAGTACGTCGGTGCCGTTCAGCACATATTGCCCGAGAATCCGCCTCGACTCCCTCACCCCGATCTGAGTGCCGACTGCCGAGATGCTGGCTTTTTCGAATCCCGGTACGGACCGCTGCAAGAAAGCTTCCAGCATAAGGACCTGCTTGCGCCCCTCGATCTCCGCCGCAGTCAAATCCTCGATATTCGTCGGGTCCAGACCGGACACGCGGGATACGTTTACGAGCACCTCATCATCTTGCGGCCCGCTGAAGAAGAGAAGTCCGTCTCGCTGGATAGGAAGGTTGGAAGCCCTCCATTGGCTATAGAAGCCCAAGACGCCCGTGAGAGGCAGCACATCCAGCTCGGAGATCAACGATTTCTCGTAGAATTCGGACGGGTTTTGCTGCATATAGCGCTTCACCAGGTTCAGGTCGACGCCCCTCATCCGGAATTTCATGGTCATCGGTTGTACTTTGCCTATAAGGTTTCCTTTCTCCCAAGGGGCGCCAGCCCTGAAAGCAAGATCGCCGTCTCCGGTCGCATCGATGTATACCTTGGCTTTCAGCTCCGAGATCCCGCTTTTGTTATATAGGGAGATCCCGCTGATGCGAGTACCATCGGTCCGGACATCAACAGCCGACGTATGGAGCAAGAGGTCAGCCCCCGCTTCCTGGAGCATGTCGCAAGCCAGTACTTTGTACACCTCGGGATGGAACGGTGTCAGCGTATGAACAAATCCGATCGTATCCCTCAAGTGGCCGGGAGAGGCGCCTAGCTCCACCAAACGATCCACGATTTCTTGGGCAATGCCTCGGATGACCTGCTCGCCGGATGCCGAGTGGAAGGTCATCCACGGGTACACCATAGCCGCCGTAGACATTCCGCCCAGAAACCCGTAACGCTCCACCAGGATCGTCCTAGCTCCGTTCCTCGCCGCGGCGATGGCGGCCGTAATCCCAGCCGGTCCCCCGCCGAGTACGGCAACATCATATTCCTTATGCAATCTGGCCAATAGCCGGTTTCATTCCCTTCTTTTTTTGGAGCGCTCCCAGTTTTGCATATAGAGAAAGCAAGCGACTTCCTGCCTATCCGCTTGCTTATCCTCCGCAAGGTTACGCCGTTCCCCTCACGATCAATTCACATTCAATAATGACATCCTTGGATGCGGTGGCATCCAGCTCGCCGCGAAACATTTCGAGCAGCAGGCCGATGGCCTCCAGTCCGAGTCTTTTCTTATCCTGGCGAACCGTGGTAAGCGGTGTGGAAAAATACGCGGCAGCCTGAACGTCGTCAAAACCCGCGACCGCAACATCCTGCGGAACCCGATAATTCCGTTCGTAGAGCGACTCGAGGGCGCCGAATGCCATCAAGTCGTTGGCCGCGAACACGGCATCGAACGTAATGTTACGCTCCAGCAGCTGTTGCGTCTGACGCCGCGCCTCCTCCTGACTCGCCCGGCCTATGACCACGAGAGACGGATCGAGCGCGACTCCCGCTTCCAGCAAAGCCTGACAGTACCCGGCGAATCTCTCGTTTTCGTGATAGGTATCCATGATGCCCTGGATGTATACGATGCGGCGTCTGCCCAGGTTCAGCAAATGCCGGGTCGCTTGATACGCCCCGCTGCGATAATTCGAGGTGACGCAGGTGAGGGGCAATAGATCGAAGTTCCTTTTTCCTATCAGCACATAGGGGATATTCTGCTGCCGATAATAAAGCAAATATTCCTGCTGAATATGTTCCCCCATTATGATAAGTCCGTCCACCTTCCGCATCGTGGCGATTCTCTTCCAGTAGTCCTGGTCGGAGCGGCTGCGGTCGGAGAACAGGAGCAGGTCATAGTCGTTGGCTGCCGAACCTGCTTGAATGCCCTGAAGCGCTTCATAGAAAATATGGTGCGTCAAAATATCCGGCTTCGATCCAAATACCATGACGCCGATATTGCCCGTCTTGCCTCCAGCCAAGCTTCTGGCTTGCGGATGGGGAATGTAGTTGGTCTGCCCGATAATCTCCAGCACTTTTTCTCGCACTTTGGGCTTTACGCCTGGTTGGTTGTTAATGACCCGGGAGACGGTGCCTCTGGATACGCCTGCTAAAGCTGCGATGGATTCCAATGTGTGCTTCACTTGATCATTTATCATGGGAGCGCTCCAATAATTTGCCTTACATTTAGTATTATGCAACCGGGATCGGATGTCAATAGAAAAATCCCTCGATGCGAATTCTATGATTCGCATCGAGGGAAAGCAGGTGATTCGTATTAATTTAATCCACACGCCGACCGAGCTGCTGCTCGATGAGCGCCCAGCCTTCGGCGCAAGTGTCGCTGTTGCGGTACGGCTTGAAGCCGTACTTCAAGTACATGCTGACAGCTGGCCAGCTCGTCGTCTGCGTCGTCAAGTAGGCACTCTCATGCTGCAGATCGGCGAGCACACGCAACGCTTGCGTTAATAGCGGATTAGCCAGCTTCTTGCCCTGCTCTTCTGGGATAATGCCGACCCAATGGATGCGCCCTTGCAAATCGCCAAGGGTGTTGCCCCGCCAAGCTGTAGTCGTGCCAACTAGCCGGCCGGACGGATTGACGAGGAACAGGCAGCGCAACTTCATCTCTTCGAGATAGGAACCGAATTCGCGGTTGAACCGTTCCTGTGCCGCCTCCCGGTTGGGGAACTCACCGGCAAGAGTCTCAATGTCCGCCCATGCCTGCTCATCACCATCCTGATACATTCGGATGCTGTAGCCGTCCAGCAAGGGCGCTTCGGGGATGTCGTGCAAATGCTCACGGTGCATCGCTAACGAGATGTGTTTCAACGCCGCTCCCCCTCCTATCCATGCTTAAAGCTTAACCGTTGCACCCGTCTCGCGGCTCTCATTGGCTGCCTCAATAAACCGAATAAGCTCCAACGTTTCCGAGAAATCGATAGAAGGCTTACCTTCTTGGAAGAGCACAATAATGCGATCGAGCAAGCTTGCGTAGTAAGGCTTCGGATTCGAGTATATATCTACATATCGCGTAGTCTTCTCACGGTGCAGGGTAGCTCCGAACTTGTTGTTGTTTTTGCGATTTCCGCGTACAGTACCGATTCGTCCATCCGCCCAACGGCCGATAATCAAGTCATGGTCCTCATTGGTCGTCACGGTCACACTTTCACAGCCTTTGCCGAATGCAGCGTACAGCATCTCAACCGAATGAATGCCGTACCAGAAATACCCTTTCTGTGTCGGCTGTATGGCCATCGGACCGAATGTATCGACTCCGATAATGCTGCCGTTCTCGTTGTCGGACAATGCTTCCAAGAGGCCCTCCGCATAACGCAAGGCAGACGTACTCATGATCGGAACATTGTACTGGCGAGCCAACGCTTCGATCTGATTGGCATCCTCGGATGTAATAGCTAATGGCTTGTCAATATAGACCGGCTTGCCGAATGGAGCGATCTTAGCGAACTGTTCCAGATGGACACGACCGTCGACCGATTCCAGAAGAATCGCGTCCGACTGTTCAGCAACCGCTTCCACAGAATCGACGATTTGGACCCCGTAGGTATCCTTCAGCGTATCAGCAAATCCTTGAACACGGGAGATGCTCAGTTCGAAATCTGGGGAACCGCCTGGGAAAGCAACGACTACCTTACCTCCTGGTACGTGGAAAGCATGACTCGAATCGTTCAATAATTGCGTAAAGGCCGTAACGTGAGAAGTATCCAACCCGATAATTCCGATCTTCAATGAGCTTGACATAATCCAATTCCTCCTCTTTTTGTCCCACCTATTGCTAACGTACCAATTCATTCAAGAACGACAGCCGGTATATTTGCTTCGGTCTGCCCTTCGACTTGCCCTTCTCTTCCCCAACGATTTCTATCAGCCCGCTGTCGAGCCAGGCCAGAAGGAATCGATGCGTACTTCTTACCGTCACACCAAGCACTGAAGCCAAATCCTGCGCGGTGTAATCCGTCTTGCCGAATCGCGTCACATGAGCGACCAGCTTGCTCATATAGCCGGATGTAAGCCCAGCCTCCTCCGCACGCTTGAGCAGGTTGGCATCGATCAACGACAAATCATACTCATGCGGATGCGTCATCTCGAGAGGTCCGATCACGCTCTTGTCTTCCCGCACGATGAAGCAGATGTCGCCGCCCGTCTCCTTCGAATTGCGCAAGGCGAGCCGCGCATGAGTCCCCGCTTCATTGGCAGAGCGGCCGAAACCGATCCCGATACTCAAGCTCAACCCATAATATTTCTCGACAATACGGGCTAGCGGAATCGACTTGTATCCGTAAGTTTCCCGTTCGAAAATCCCTCGGGTAGTAATAAACAAATATTCGTTGCCGCCCATATGAGTCAAGTGGCCATCAAGCGACTCTACGTATCCAAGCAGCATGCGGTGAATGTCGAGCTTCAACCGCTGTACTTCATGCTCGGACGAACGTTTACTGGCAATTCGCTCGAAATCGTCGACGTGAATGAATCCGACAACAATCTGAGATTCTTTACTGCGGCGTGTTTCTGTAGACAATAAGGAGCGCTCAAGCGAAACGATAATATCCTGATCCGTAGGCTGCATCCATTCATTGGGGATGCCCCGCTCGGTTAATGCATCCGCTACCGAACCGACACCTGTCAGCACAGCCTGCGTCTGTCCGCTGCGGAACAACTGCTCATGGAAGTCGACCAACGATTGCATGCTGACAAACTCCGCCCCGTTGGAATATTCCAGACTGCCAGGCGTCTCACCCAACTCCTTGTACGCCCGATCCACGACTTGTCTCGATATTGTATCTACAGACATATTCTGGAGGCCGAACCGCTTCTCCATCCGGAATAGCGCACGATACAGACCTGAACCGGTAAGCGGAACGTAATGAACCGGTATCCGGAAATTCACTTTTTCGACGGCCAGTCTATAGGGCACCGGACCTGAGAAGAGCAACACTTCCACTTGTCCTTGCTCCATAAGCTCCCTAGCTAGCTCAGGTGCATCTTCTTCTTGTTTGTAGACTCTAGCCACCGTGTCGAAAGAGGGAAATCCCTTCAGACAATGATCCATCTTTTCCACAATTACCTCGGGACCGATAATGCCTATCGCAATCCCTTTCGTTTCAGAACTGTTCGAATCCGCCATGGTAAGCCTCCAAGAGATAATGTGGTGCCTGGGTCATCCATTACTGACCGGCGCTTAACCGGGATAATGCCACAGCGGCAAGGAGTGATGCCCCAATGGGCAAGCATTCTTCATGCAAGTTGAACTTCGGATGATGCAAGCCAAATGCGTGTTCGGCCCCTTCCTGCGGCCCCGATCCGAGCCAGAAGAAACAACCAGGCACATGTTGCAGATAGATCGCGAAGTCTTCGCCTGCCAGCGTCGGTGCTGCCTCAACCCGGTTGTCCCGGCCGATTAAAGCATCCGTCACCTGTTCGACATGGGCCACACAAGCATCCGTACTTACTAGCACCGGCGACATGTCCGTATACGTCACTTTCGCCTTGCAGCGATACGCTTCCGCGATTGAGCCTGTAATCCGCTCAACCCTTTCCTTCATTGTGCTCTGAACGTCCGGGGAGAATGTACGGATCGTGCCAACCAGTTCGGCTCGATGAGGAATAACGTTGTAAGACTCCCCAGCGTGCAGCTTGCCAATCGTTACGACGACCGGGGCGAACGGCGATATTTCCCGACTTACAGCGGTCTGCAGCCCCATCACAATGGCGGAACCCGCCACGACAGGATCGATGCTCTGATCCGGAATCGCGCCATGACCGCCCTTACCTTCCAGGGCAATATCGATACGGTCTACTGAACCCATAAGGGAACCATACCGGGTCGCTACTTTGCCAGCTGCTAGGGTCGGCAGATTGTGCAAGCCGTATATTTCATCAACGCCTTCGAGTGCGCCCTGCTCCACCATGAGCTTCGCGCCTTGGTTAACTTCCTCGGCCGACTGGAACAAGAAACGTACCGTACCATGGAGCTTGTCCTTCTCTTCAACGAGCAGACGGGCTGCACCGAGCAGCATCGTCGTATGCGCATCATGACCGCAAGCATGCATGACGCCGGTCTTCTCCGAAGCGAACGGCAATCCCGTCTCCTCTTGAATCGGCAACGCATCCATGTCAGCGCGCAGCGCCACAGTCGGGCCCGTATGAGCGCCGACGAGATCCGCTACAAGGCTATGACCGCCTACACCGGTACGAACTTCATAGCCAAGTGTGCGCAGTTCAGCCGCCACCTTAGCGGCCGTCTCGGATTCTTGCAAGCTGAGCTCCGGATTGCGATGCAAGTCACGGCGGAATGACACGAGCTCGCCTTCCATCTGTTGACCTCCCGCTAGCAGTTGTTCGAGCGGCGCGGAAGAACTCGTTGCTGCCATTTCACTTCACCCTCCTCTTCATCCTTATGCTAGTTACATTCTAATTCAAAGGTGTCTGTTCCTGCTTGCTTGTCGATTTACTTTTCCCTTTGCGGTAGAGCTGGTTCATAATCTCTTTACCCGTCGGGGTCTGAGCTAACCCACCCTTGGCCGTCTCGCGATGCGCTTCCGGCATAGCGCTTCCAACTTCGAGCATGACCTGTATGACTTCATCCGATGGGATGACACTACGAACGCCGGCGAGCGCCATATCCGCAGCAGCCAGCGCATTCACAGCACCGAAGCCGTTGCGGACGATGCACGGAATCTCGACAAGGCCGCCAACCGGATCACAGATCAGGCCGAGTGTGTTCTTAAGCGCAAGCCCCACGCCATGCGCGGCTTGACCCGGTGTGCCGCCGCGCAGCTCGACCATGGCGCCTGCCGCCATGCCGATCGCGGAGCCGACCTCCGCCTGGCAGCCGCCTTCGGCGCCAGACACGAACGAATTGTTGGCGATGACGTAGCCAATCGCACCAGCAGCGAACAGCGCCATTACAAGCTTGTTATCATCCCATCCGAACCGCTTCTGGCTGGAGACGAACACGCCCGGGATGATGCCGCAGGAACCGGCTGTTGGGGTCGCAATGATGCGGCCCATCGACGCATTCACTTCAGAGACGGCAAGCGCGTTCGCCATCGCTTCACAGGCAACGTCGCCTACAGCGGCCTCATTCGTTGCCATGTAGCTGATAACACGCTGCGCATCACGTCCCGTCAGTCCGCTGCGCGAGGTCGTGTCCTCCGTTAATCCTTTGCGAACGGCTTCCTTCATGATCTGATAATATTCGGCCATCTTTGCGAATTCGTGCTCCTCAGATCGACCGGACTCCTTGGCCTGTTCTTCCAGCATCATTTGTCCGATTGTTTTATCCTCTTGCTCGCATAACTGCACAAGTTGCTTCAATGTTCGAAATCTCATGGCTGACTCCTTTCCGTGAGATCCACTTTTTTCACTTCACGTACGGTCGACAATTGCTCGATCTCAAGGATCAGCTCATCTGTAATTGTACCATCGACATCGATAACCGTCACCGCTTCGCCGCTTCTGCCCTTACGGTCCACAGACATATGGCCAATATTCACACTGTCCCGGCTTAGTAACCGTGTGACCTCGGCGATCATACCAGGCCGATCTTCATGGAAGATGATGAGCGTCGGATACATCGCAGTAAACTTCACATCGAAATCGTTCACACCTAGCATTTCAATGTTGCCTCCTCCGATCGAGGCCCCAACAACCGTTGCTTCGCGATCTCCGGCCTTCACCACCAGCTTCGCGGTATTCGGGTGAGGGAACTGACCTTTGCCTGGCCGAAATTCAATCGTCATACCAAGCTGCTCCGCGATGCTGATCGAAATAGGAATACGAGGATCGTCCGTGTCGAAATCGAGCAATCCGCCAATAATAGCCAGATCGGTCCCATGTCCTTGATATGTGTCAGCGAATGAGCCATAAAACAAGATGTGGGCATGCCCGGGAAGCTCGCCCAGCAAATGTCTCGCCACCCGACCGATGCGAACGGCTCCTGCCGTATGTGAACTGGAAGGACCTACCATGGCCGGGCCGATAATCGAAAACACATCTTTAAACCGCATCCAGGATCCCCTCAACTTTTCTATCCCTATAGTATGCCAATATTACGCGAATGGATAAATCCCCCTCGATTAAATCGAGAAAAACGGACAGCAGTTACTCTGTCCGTCTCTACGTGTACTATTTCAACCACTCACTCAAGTTCGCTTTTACAAAAGCATCGTCGTTCAAATGAGGGTAGTCGTTGTACATCCGATCGATCTCTTCGGACTGCCCCGGTGACAGCACTTCATGCGGATTCAAACACCATGTGCCTTTCATCAGACCTTGACGGCGGAGCACTTCATGAATACCTGGGATACAGCCTGCAAAATTGTTAGCCGGATCGAAGAAAGCCGCATTCGACTCGGTCACTTCGACATTACGGGTCAGCCATTCAGCGGATAAAGTAGCGTCATTGCGAACTTGCTTGATCTCGTCCAGTAATTCGACCGCGCTCTTCGTCCAAACGCACCAATGGCCAAGCAGACCGCCGACAATCTTCTTCTCAACGGTTTCTCCATTCACATTGAAGCGATACGTGGTAAGCAGATCGATGACGATGTTGTCGTCATTACCTGTATACAGGGCGATCTCATCACGGCGCTTCGAATAACATACCGCGCGCACAACGTCGATCGTCTGGTACCGGTTGAACGGTGCCATCTTGATCGCAACTACGCCTTCGATGTCAGCTAGCTGACGCCAGAAGTCGAAGCTGAAGATGCGACCGCCAACTGACGGCTGCAGGTAGAAGCCCACGACATTAATGACTTCGGCAACAGCACGGATACGCTCTAGGTGCTGCTCCTCGGTCCATTCCTTCAGACCACCCATGCTGACAAGACCCGCGTCATAGCCAAGTCGGACCGCGATCTCAGCTTCCTTGAGCGCTTGTGCCGTCGGGCCGCAAATGCCAGCCATCTTAAGAAATGTGCGATCCAGGTTCGCATTGTCCACTTCTTCAGCAGCGAGTTTGAGAACAGGCTCATACAAATTGTACTGCGGTTCGCGAATTTCGAATTGTGTGGAGTGCACACCTACAGCTACTCCACCAGCTCCAGCTGCGATATAATAACGGGTTAACGCCCGTTGATGTTGTTCATCCAGCTTCCGATCCTCGTTCAGCGCAAGCGGCTGAGCGGGAATGACGAGACCGTCGTGCAGCGCCTTGACTTGCTCAGGAGTTAACGGTTTGCGGCTCATGACTTAGTATTTCCCCTCTCTTTCTTGGAAATGAGTCGGCTTGTTCCATGTTTTACCATCGGCCAATACCCATTCCGAGATCCAGTCGATCATTTGCAGCAAGCTGACGCGCGGGTAACCGAACGTTTGGTGCGCTTTGGAACAGTTGCTGAGCAACGCCGTATCGGCTTCTTGACCGATGATGTTGGGATCTACACCGAGGCGTTTCGCGAATTCTTGCGCGACCCAACGCAGGGATACCGTCTCAGGACCGGACATATTGAATACCGCTGGAGGCGTGCTGCACACATTCAAGCAGCGGATCGCCCACTCGTTGGCGTCGCCTTGCCATACGACGTTCGCATGGCCCATGGTCACATCGATCGGTTGGCCGGCTTTTACCGACTTCGCCATTTCAAGCAGAACCCCGTACCGAAGATCAATCGCATAGTTCAAGCGGTAGATCGCCATCGGGATGTCGTATTTGTGGGAAAAGCTTTCGAATACGCGCTCGCGGCCCAGGCAGGACATGCCATACTCTCCGTTTGCTCCAGGAGGCGTCAGCTCTGTTGCTCCACCTGAATAAACAGGAGTCAGAGGGTAAACATTACCAGTAGAGAATACCACGATGCGGGAATTGCGATACTTCTCGGCAACACGGCCTGGCAAGTATGAATTCATCGCCCATGTGAAATGTTCGTTGCCTGTTGTTCCGAATTTGTTACCGGCCATATAAATCACGTTCTTCACATCGGGAAGCTGCTGGAGTTGGTTGTCGTTCAGCAGGTCGACCGAGATCGTCTCAATTCCGTCCGCTTCCAATTCGGCTTTTAGCTCTTTATCGGAAAAGCGCGACGCGCCGTATATTTTCTTGCTGACCCCGGCTTGCTTCAATGCATTTTGTGCAAGACGAGCCAAGCTTGGACCCATCTTTCCACCAATTCCTAGCAGCATGATGTCCCCGTCAATTGCGGCAATGTCACGGACGAGCGCCTCAGAGGGCTCCGCCAATTTGGCTTCCAGTTCGCTTATCGTTTTCATAAGTGCTCCCTTCAAAACGTGAGATTTTCTTGTTCCTGACTCTATATTAAGCGATCTAATAAATTAGAGACAAGTCTATAAAGCGTCTATAATTAACGGCTGCAAAGTCTCAAAATCGTCTGTAATTGCGCGTCATTGCAGGCTTCCAGCAATTGCATTATGGAGACGTGCCCGAAGGGCTGCAACCGACTTCGAACGACCATAGTGAACGCGATTCGTAAGCAGTGTGACCGCGAGGCCGTACTCGGGGTCCACGTACAGACTTGTGCCGGTGAAGCCGGTATGGCCGTAGCTTGTTGGGGAGAGCAGATCCCCCGATGCGTCGTATGGATCACCCTGCAGCACCCAGCTCAGGCCGCGATGGCCGGTAGTCAGGATGCCCGTATGGCTGCGAATCGCAGCGCGCACCGTCGCCGGGGACAGAATCCGGGCGCTGCCGTCGGCTGCTGCGCCTTCATGCAGCCACATGGCCGCATAGCGGGCCAAGTCCGTCGCGGTCGCGAACAGACCGGCGTGGCCACTAATGCCGCCCATGGCGTGGGCATTCTCATCGTGCACCGTGCCGATGCGATACGCTTGTGCCTGCTCGTCCCACTCGGTGGGCGCGATTGTGTTGCCATGCGCGGTGCCCTCCGCTGCGGACAACGGCACATAGCCGCTGGTACGCATGCCGAGCGGCTGCAGGATGTGTGCTTGCGCCGCTTCCGCGAGCGGCATGCCGTGCAGCTGCTCCGCAAGCTCGCCGAGCACGATGTAGCCCAAGTCGCTATAGACGACTTGGGTGCCGGGCTCGTGCTGGAGCGGCTCTGCGAGGACGCGCGAGACGATCTGTTCGCGCGTCCAGCCGTGCACGTGCAGGTTGACGAACGGCTTCAGCCCCGCCGTATGCGTCAACAGCTGACGGATCGTGACTGAAGACTTACTTGCTGGGGCAGCGTTGGTTGCTGCTACTGCTGCCGTCTTCCCCGTGCTAGCAGTTACCGTATCTGGTGCAGCTTCAGCAAACGCTGGGAAGTATTGTGCCACCGTATCATCCAACCGCAGCTTCCCTTGCTCGACCAACTGCAGTACGAGCGGCAGGGTGACGACTACCTTCGTCAGCGAAGCTACGTCGTATAAGGTGTCCGGCTGTACAGGCACGAACGCCTCACCGCTAATTCCCGCGCTCCCTGCCGCATACGTGACCGTATACCCGCGACGGCTTATCGCGATTACTCCGCCTGGAATTACTCCTGCCTCTATTTCTCTATCGATACATTCGAATGCCTTCATCAGCTTCTGCGGGTTTAACCCCATTGGCCCGGCGTGCTCAAATCCAGCTATATGGTTGTGGTGTGTCATAGTCTGATCATCTCCTGTCTTATACTCCAAATCTAACATATAATCCTAGATAAGAGTAATCTTCGGTTAAAGGAGAATTATGACGATGGAGACAAGCAAACTTATACTCATAGAGGGCATTCCCGGCTCAGGCAAGTCTACGATCACACAGGCCATATCCATAAATCTGGAAGCTAGTGGAATTAAACATAAGTGGTGGTATGAGGAAGAGCGAGGTCATCCCGTCTATATGTTTCATGATGAGCCCTCGATGGAAGCTGTATAACGAGGTCTGGCTGACAGGAACTTTCAACAAGTCATCGATAGAGCTTTATCACAATGGCGAGCGTTCGCGGAAAAGGTTGCGGGCGGGAATCAAGTGGTACTGGTGGACAGCTGTCTATTCGGCTACTTAACCTGGAGTCTGTACCCTGCGGGGGCAGATCAAGCCCTGATTGCTGCATATGTCGAAGAAATCGCTCTTATAATTGCTCCCTGTTTCCCGAAGCTAATCTACTTATCCCCAGTCGACATCGAAGCTTCGTTCAAGTGGATATGCGACAAGCGCGGTGGGGGAACGGAGGAGCGATTCATTCACCAAGCCGTTCAGTCGGTCTATGGCCGCAAGCACCACTTGGCCGGATTCGCTGGCCTGATAAGCTATTGGCAGGATTATCGGACGATGACAGACGAATGGTTCAATCGACTGGGCACGGACAAGCTTGCCATGCGGGTTGAGGATCATAATCGGGACGACTCCTGGGATCAGATCCGATCTTTTCTAAACCTTCCCGTTAAGCCTGAATGTGCCGACATTGTCGAAGAGTCTCAGAGGCAGATCACCACACAACGTGTATTTCCGCGATACATCGGCCTCTACACGGACACAGGCTTAGACATAGACGTAGAAGGAGCAACTCGCTGTGAAATTAGCCTGGATGCCGACACCTTATATATCCATGGCGGAGGACCATCCATATGGCCCCATACCCGGTTGCTCTACCTTAGTCCAGGCGTGTTTCAAGTCGAGTCGTTGCCGATTCAGCTGACGTTCCTGTCCGATCCCGATCGCTTGCATATTACAGGCCCGGAGTTGTTCAGCGGTCCTGTCGAGCGGCTGCTGCTCAAAGTGACGGCTGACATACTATAGATCCGCTTTACATAGAAAGAACCCGAGTTTAACTGATAGCCAAATTCATCGAGATACGCCT
This sequence comes from Paenibacillus sp. P4_E11, assembly GCF_056401635.1. NCBI lineage: Bacteria > Bacillati > Bacillota > Bacilli > Caryophanales > Paenibacillaceae > Paenibacillus > Paenibacillus sp. P4_E11. The sequence continues at coordinate 42,730 of NZ_JBFUIX010000026.1, forward strand.
ATAATGTGTAAAGCCCCCTCGACGATCACCTATCCTAAGCTTGTTAGATAATCAAATTTTCACCTGATAGCCTAAACTAAGGAATAGATATATTAAGGATGTGTGTGAACTTGAACAAAAAGATATTTTATCTTTTAATCGTCATTGCCGTTGCTTACATTGGATTTTTTTTATATCAAAATTTTTCTAAATATTATAAGGCCAAAAATGTTGCTACAACTTTCTTAAACGAGATTACACAAGGTAACTATGATTATGCATATAATAGTCACTATCTCTCTACAATAAACCCTACCATCGAAGATAAAAATAGATGGGCAAATAAACTAGAAAAGTTGAAAATAGAAGGCTTTTATGTCACTGGATACATTAACTTAAAAATTGAGCTTGATGATGCATGGGTAACTGGTAGCTTAACGTTAAAAGTAAATGAAAATGGTAAGAAAGTAGAGTATCCAATGTACATGAACTTTGATACATATCGATCGCACTATTATGTATCCGAGTTGCACCATCTTAATGAAAGTGAATCCCTAAAGAACTGGGTAACAAATGTACAAGGTAAATGAATTGGACCAGAAATGTGTCACCTAATTGTATTCTACCAACTAATATTTACATAGGACCTGCCCTATACGGGTAAGAATTTCTAGTGTCACTACCGTCTAGGTTATCCCATCCCGACTAGGACCGCTGTTGCTCAGCGGGCTCACTTTTACAGTTTGTCACTGAAGCTCACTTAACATAGAAAGACCCCCTATCGGTGAGGCCAACTGCCACTCCGATAGGGGGTTATTTTTACGCGCTGAAGGACAACACTTGATGAATATGCAGATCAGGCTGTTTGCTCAAATCAATGAAAGAGTCTCCGGATTGCACTAACGGTCGCAAGTGATCGTGAGGGTTGATTAGAACGATCTTGCCGCTCGTTCCATCGGATAGCAGCACATCATAGCCGAACAGTGCCTGCATGTTTTTGTTAATCAGCAAGTACACAATCGCCGGATCAAATGCCCCGAATGCACTGCGATCCATCTGCTGGAGTACTTCATAGAACGGGCAAGGCGTGCGGTATACTTTCTCCGAGCTCATCGCGTGGAACACATCGGCCACCGCCACGATGCGGCTGAACAAGTCAATCTGTTGGTCACGGATACCGTGTGGATAACCCGAGCCATCCATCCGCTCATGATGCTGTAGCGCGGCAAGCGCCTGTCTGCGGGTGATGCCCACGGTATTACGGAGCATGTCATGTCCGAACACGGTGTGCTTCTTCATCAACACATATTCTTCGTCATTCAAGCTCTCATTTTTATTAAGCAGCTCAAGCGGAATTTGAGTCTTACCCACATCATGCAGAAGGGCAGAGGTCGTCAACTGAAGCAAGTCAATCTCGTTCAGCCCCATCCATTTGCCTAACAAATTCGATATCACCCCAACTGCAAAATGGTGCCGATACAAATAATCGTCCTTCGTCCGAAGGGCGGCGAACAGATCGAACAAGTTCGGTTGATCGGTGATGCTCTGGATGACAGGGATCACTTGCTTGCGAATTTCCGCCACTGGGATTCGTTTCAGATACCGAATATTTTCGAACAGATGGCCCATCACATCTATGGCTTCATCCACGGCTTGAGCATGTGTATTGCCCGACTCATCCCGGTATGGCCCGAGGAACTCAACGTCCTTGTCCGATAGACGAATACTTTGACCTTGTAACAATTGAATATGCTGACGGTCGAGCAAAGTCGACGCCGCAATGAGCAGAACACCGCTTCTATTAAACACGTCGTGCAGCAATCGCTTGCCGACAAAAAAATGGTTCGAATGAGTATCCTTGCTATTCAATGCTAACTCCTCCAATTGCTGCCGGAACACCGAAGCGCCGAACTCGAGACTCGAGACCTTTAATAATAGTCACAGTCTAGCACGGGTAACTGAACATTTTCTGAACAGCGTAGTTCCGATGGAAGAGTCGATTTCACCCACCAATATACAATGGAATTAGTAGGTTGCAGGCGAAAGTTTATTTACCATTTTCCGGTATTCCATGGGCGACATGGCCGTGACTTCCTTGAACTTTCGATTAAAGTGCGACACGTTGGTGAAGCCGACTTGCCCTGCAATTTGGATCATTTTGTACCGGGTTTCCCGAATGAGCCGCTGCGCCTCCCGGATCCGGACTGTATTCACATATTCGGTGAACGTGAAGCCTGTCATTTTTTTGAACAACCGGGTGAAGTGAAAGGGACTGATGAAGAATTGACTAGAGATGGTATCTAGCCGCAACGGCTTGTCGAAATAAACATTGCAGTAGGCGATAATCTCGGCGATCTTCTCGTTCAGCGGACCGATTGGTTTGGGTGCAGGCTGATCGGCCATTTTGCGGGCGGCGAACACCAGCAGTTGAATGAGCAAAGCTCCTGTATGCACTTCTTGCCCAGGTCTCGTCTCATCGGTTGCTTCCTGTTCCAGCTGGAACAGCAAGTTCTCTACATAGCTTTGCTCCTGCATATTGAGCTCCAGCATCTTGTTGTCGGAACGGAAAGGMGTAAGCAAGAACTCCAGGTACCGGCCGCCGCCGAACTCTTTCATATACGGTTCCTTAAAATAAATAAGCGTCCGCTCATGTCCAGGCCCTGCTTTATCGACGGTTTTGTGGATGTCGTTTCTATTGATGAACAGAAGGCAGCCCTTCTTCAATTCATAGCTCTGATTCTCGATATAATAGGTTCGTTCCCCCGCCAGCAAGTAGTAGATCTCATACGAATCGTGGTAATGGTATTTCGCCATCGTGTACGGCTTGGTCCGCCTCATGCGTTCGATGTAAAAGTCACCCGTCGTAATATTCATCCATACTCACCTCACTTGTATCATAAAATATCGAGAGCAAGATATGCAAATAATCGAGAAAATAAGCAAGAAATCCGTAGAATTCTTGCTCTATCTTGTAATATGATTAGAGCAAATTCGTTTCACACAAGAGGTGTGTCCATGAGAAAAAAATATGCAGTGTGTGGTCTCAGCAACCGGGCAATCAGTATGTTCATAAAGCCGATGTTGACTACGTTCTCCGAACAGGCCGAGTTGGTCGCGGTACTCGATATTGATCCAGCACGGTTCGAAGTGTTCCGGCACAAACAGCCAGACCATGCCCACATTCCAGGATACAGTCCAGATCAATTCGATCAGATGGTTGCGGAGATGCATCCAGACGTGATCCTTGTAGCTGGCCGCGACGATACGCATGCCCGCTACATCATCCGGGCGCTAGAGCACGGACTGGATGCGGTATGCGAGAAGCCGATGGCTAYGACAGGTGCAGACTGCCGGGCGATTCTCGAGGCGGAGGCCGCGAGCAAGGGGAAAGTGACCGTTACGTTCAACTACCGTTATTCACCGATCCACACCCGGGTCAAGGAGCTGATCCTGGAAGGCCGTCTCGGCCGTATTACTTCCGTAGACCTGAATTGGTACATCGATACGTATCACGGCTCCAGCTACTTCCAGCGTTGGAACCGCAAGCGCGAGTTCTCTGGAGGTTTGTCCATTCACAAGAGCTCGCACCACTTCGACCTGGTCAACTGGTGGACCGGTCAGCAGCCAGTGGAAGCGTTCTCCTACGGCGCCTTGAATTACTTCGGTGCGGATGGTGAACTGAACCCTCGGCGCGAGGACGGTCGTCATTGTCAGACGTGCGACGTGAAGCGCGATTGCACATACTACAGCCGGTGGAACTCGCGAAGCCGCGACTTGAAAGTGAAGGACGATCATATCGGCACGGTAGCCGTCAGCGGTGGAGTGCAGCCGTATACGAACTATCGGCCGGACATGTGTATCTACGATTCCGAGATCAATATCGAGGATACGTACACCGCCACGGTGAAGTATAACCAGGGAGCTCTGCTCAGTTACTCAGTCAACTTCTCACTACCTTATGAAGGATACCGCTTGGCGATTAATGGTACGAAGGGCCGTCTAGAGACGCAAGAGTATCACGCGCCTTCGCGGATTCCATTCCCAACGCCAGTGCAGACGATCGACTATTACCCGCTGTTCGGCTCCAAGGAGACTCTCCATGTGGTCCACCGTGACGGCGGCCATGGCGGCGGAGATCCGGTGCTGCTGGAGGACGTGTTCCTCGGACCTGATCCGGCGCGGCCTTATGACATCTTGTCCGGCTCGACAGACGGCGCTTATTCGATCGCAACCGGCGAAGCCGTCTGGCGCTCGGTGAAGGAGCACCGTCCGGTACGGATTGACGAGGTATTGGGCGCTTCGCCGGCAGCGGTGAAGGTGTAGGAGTGCGGTTGCGTGAATCCTATAGCAGGAGTGTAACGTACAGCGTGGACCGAGTCAGACACTCGGAGGTCATGTAACATCCAGTTAAGAGCAGCCATCTCGCTAGTGTACATTCGAATCGGGTAGGAGGCTACCCATTAATTGAGTAGCCGACCTCCGACACCACCTTACGTACCCGTTCGGTATACGGCGGTTCCTTAGTTTACGTATTGAATTGTCGGTAGTAGTCGGTAAAGAAGATAAACCCGAGATTCCTAAGTTTGTTGTTGGTGAGGGATGTAGAGAGGATAGGGCTACGGGTAGTTCGGCAGCAGCTCTTTCTTGTGTTGGCGTGCTCCTATGCTTTCTGTAGTTAATCCACCCTTGGATATATCGTCTGAGCTTAATGATCCTGTCTTCGTTGCGTTCAAGTACGGAAACAATCACACGCTCTACATCCTGTAATTGTGCACAAGCAAGGTCTTACTCAACGAGCAGTTGCTTCAAGTGAAGCTTGTAGGCCTGCATAGCATGTCTAGAACCAGCCAGCAAGATTAGAGTACGAGCCTTTCGCTCGCCATAGTGCCGCTTCATAAGTGACTTCCAGCCCCGAATCAGGTCTTGTGGCTGTAATTCACCTAACTCTGCTGTCGTTGGGAAAAGTCGAAATGTGGCAAAGGAACCGGCACACATCAAGTCTTTAAAGACCTGACGCAGCTCAGGAACACTTACGAGTCGCTTCACCACAAAGTCCCGGTTCGAGAGTAAAACACGGAGTTCTTCAAACGCCTCAGGAGTGGTACGTGTGAATGAGTAATACCCGTTTTTCACCATGTCAGCAATGACAAGAGCATCCTTTAATGGCAGGTATCAATAGTCAAAAGAGCGCCTATTGCCTTTGATGGCAATAAGCGCTCTTTTGAAATACTTGTAAGCCTAGCACAGCAGGTCTTCACTTACTGACCATTACACGGCAAGCGCGCCCCAGGAGTAGGCAAACACAGCATCCATACCCGCATTCTGCATATCGCTCATCATGGCAGAATCCGCACCTGAACCGGATATCAGAATAATCACATCATCAAAGCCGCCGCCCAGACTATTTTTCAAAGGGGTATAGCCATATATACCAATAACCGGCTTGTTGTCGACGACCAGATATCTCGGGTCTTTGAAATAATATTTCCATCCAGTTGGGCACCAGGTTATTCCTGAAATCGTCGCTTCCGCTTACCTTGGAGGCAGCAGCCTCCCACATGATCATAAAATCAGTTTGGTTACTATATTTACCATTAAAGTAGCCATTATGAAGAGCCGCTCCCAGATGTGGGTCCTTAATCGGCTTTCCTTCCGATCCCGTTGGCCTGTACCAGCTATCCCATTGCCCTAAAGCAGCGTTCATAAAGAATAAGAGCAACTGATGGGCTGTGAATTTACGTGCCGTATCTTCATAACCCAGCTCGCCTAAGAATTTTTTGTCGTGTAAGCCTACTTTACATACTGCTTGTATATTTCTGCTGTTGTGTAAATTTTATCTTTATTCTTGGCGTACCAGTCTTTGTACCATGCCTCGATTTTGTCGCCGCCGCCTTTGCTCCAGGCTGTTTTAGCATCGTTTATCGCCTGATCCACGGAATAAGAAGCACCACTTACAATTGCTTTGTTGAAAATATCGCTGATCGATTGCGTTAATGAAGCCGAAAAAGCCGATAAATCTTGTGGAAGGGCCGGATTATAACCCGAAGCCGTGAATCCGTTGAACGGACGCTCTGGATTTAAATAAGCAGGCTTCGCTTGCTGCAACAGTAGATCCAGAAATTCCTTCTGCAGCGGAATTTCCGTATCATCGTATACTTTTTCCAGTTGCGCGCATTTGGCAAGCAAACCTATCCCTATGTTTGCCTGCATTCGTAAATCTCCGTTATAGTCCACCTCAACTTTTGATTTGGCCGGATCAATCTGCTTCGGGCAACCATTCTCTCCCATCTTCCAATGTTCATTTTCGATACCAAATGTCAAAGACAATTGCGTCGATTCCTTGGTAAGAAAGTCCATATAGTCCATAACAGCCTGAGGATTCTTGGCTTTCGCATTCACCGCCGCTACCATCTGAATCGGTTCCCAGCCCCAGCTGTATGAACCGTATACTGTCGTTGGAAATGGAATAAATTTAATTTTGGCATTTGGATTATTTTTACGTAACGTTTCGAAATTTTTGTATCCCGCACCATTGATTCCGCCGATATTATTAATACCGTAAATACCAAGCTTGCCGTTGACAAAATCCTGAAGCGCCTTTTCCCCTTTATCTGTCAGGAAGTCTTTATCTACCGTTCCTGCATCGAACAGCTGCTTCTTCAATTGCAGTGCGGCTTTGGAATTATCCCACTGCCGAACAAGCTCTCCATTATTTAGGAGCATGCCGTCTGGGATTTCACCACTATTGTACATACGATCGATTACTCCCCCGCCGATGAAGCTTAGATGGTAACCGAATGTATCCTTCTTCCCGTTGCCGTCCGGATCCCGTTCAGTAAACGCCTTGGCAACAGCCAATAGCTCTTCAGGGGTCGTCGGAGACTTCAAACCCAGATTTTCCAACCAATCCTCCCGAATCACCAGTCCCACATTCAGCGTAGGACCAACCACACGGCCAAAATAATACATCTTGCCATCTTCATTCATAGCCAATTTCTTGACGCCTGGATTCTGCTCAAGAAATTTTTTGTATTCCACACTTTTGCTGACCATATCATCTATTGGCATAAACTGCTTTTGCGCAAGAAACTGATTTTTGATTTTTGCATCAAATTCAAAGATTAAATCAGGAGCCGATCCCGAGGCAAACAAAGTATTCAGCTTCGGCATCGACTCCCAGCGCGGAACCGGGACAAACCCTACATTGGCCGGTCCGTTGGCATTGATCCATTTGCTCCAGCGGTTGTCGTCTATGGTGCCTTCGGCAGCTGGTACATTCCCCCGGTCATAGACGGAAACCGATATTTTCGACTTCGGCTTCATTGTCGCCGGTTTAGTCGACTGTCCGGATGCGCTCGCGTCTGGAGAAGCTGTATCACTTACTGTGTTATCCTTTCTAGTGGAGCAACCGTTCATAATCAATAAAACCAATGCCGATGCCAAAACGATCCTTATTTTTGTACTATGTCCTGTTTTTTTCCTATTCATATTTAACCCTCCTGATTATATTTCGTTCATTTCTCCGAGCATTGATACCCTTGCCCATTCATTTAGCAATCCATAACAGCCTCTATCCCTTAACTGCACCAACTAAGGCACCTTTTACAAAATATTTCTGCAAGAATGGATACACGATCATTAGGGGTAGCAGCAAAATCACAACTGCTCCTGCTTTGATCGCTTCTGGTGTCATAGAAACCGAGTCTTCCGCTTGAAATGTATTGATTTGCTGAAGCAGCTGCTGACTTGCCACCATATTCTGCACAAGTACAGTAAGATTGTATTTCTTAGCATCATTGATGTACAGGAGCACTGTTAGAAACTGGTTCCAATACCCTACAGAATAGAACAAAGTCAACGTGGCAAGGACTGGTAAGGAGAGCGGGAGAAAAATTTGCAGTAGCATTCTGTATTCTCCGCATCCGTCCATTCGTGCGGCATCTTCTAGTTCAGAGGGAATATTGAGGAAGAATGTTCGCATAATCATCATATTGAATGCGCTAACCAAGGACGGCAGCCAGATCGCAGCGTAAGAGTTAATCAACCCCAATTCTTTGATGACCAAAAAGCTTGGGATCAATCCACCGCCGAACAACATCGTGAACACAATCGCCAATGTAAAGAAACGTCTGCCATAGAATGTATTTTTAGACAATGGATAGGCAGCCAATATTGTAAATAACATACTCAGGGCAACACCAACCACTGTTATGATGATACTATTTTTCAAAGCGTGAATAATTCTTGTTCCTTCGATAAGCTGCCTATAGGCTTCGATGTTCCAACCGATCGGCCAAATCGACACCTTTCCCGAGATAATGGCAGAACTATCACTCAATGAGACTGCCAAAATATTGATTAAGGGCACCAATGCACTAATCCCGAATAAAGCCAAAAAAACGTAATTAACGGCGAAAAAAACGTGTTCTCCCTTGCTGGTTTTCACTCTGAAGTCCCTCCTACCATAAGCTCTGGTTATAACGTTTTGCGATTTGATTGGCAGTCAGCACCAGAATTAATCCGATACATGATTCAAATAAGCCCAGTGCAGTTGTCAGACTGAATTGTGAATTCTGTACACCAATTCGATATATGTAAGTGCTAATGACGTCCGATAGAGTCGCGACAGGCGTTCGCAATACATACACTTGATCAAATCCAACCTCCATTACACGCCCCAAGGAAATAATCAGAATAAGAATCATGGTCGAAGCCAGTCCAGGAATCGTAATATGCCAAATTTGCTTCCACTTATTAGCACCGTCCAGGTTGGCCGCTTCATATAAGCTGGTATCGATGCTTGTTATTGCTGCCAGATAGATGATCGCCGAAAACCCGGTTTCTTTCCATAACGCCGATCCGATAAATATCGACCACCAGGAGAAATTGTGATAAAGAAACGCATAGGTCTCTCCGGTTATCCGTTCAATTACATGATTAACAATGCCTGTTTCCTGATTAAATATCGTGAAAACAAACCCGCTGATAATGACCCATGAAAAAAAATGAGGTAAATAAATCAACGTTTGGATCGAGCGTTTGAACCACATCCTGCGTACTTCGTTTAAGAGAATAGCCAATATAACTGGCAACGGAAAGCCAAATAAAATGCCCGTTAAACTTAACACAAAGGTGTTCTTCACAATTCGAACCGTTTCGGGATTCGAGAAAATATAATGAAAGTGCTTAAGTCCTACCCATGGGCTGTCGAGAAAACCTTGATACAGGTTGTAATCCTTGAAAGCAATAATCAGTCCTAGCATAGGTATATATTTGAAAATAACAAAAAACAATAACACAGGGGTAAACATAATAAACAGTGGGAAATTCTCCTTCAATCGCTTTTTATTGATGGTTACCATTTGATGCTACCCTCCTTTCTTCTGTGGTGTCTGTCATAAGCCTAATTGTAGGGATATTCATATTACGCCAGCAATAGACAAGAATCTGTGGTTAACAATTTTCTGCATAAGCTGGGATATGCGATTTGCCATCACTATAATTGCCGCATGAGGATACTTGCTCAATAATAGACACGATTCAGTAACAGTCATAATTCCGTCCAGTTGTCGAAACAATTCCTTTATCGTTGGGTATACAATTTTGACCACAAAAAAAGCCTCAAACATATGAAAGATTCATACGCGAAGGCTTTATGAACATATCAGCGAAAGAATCTCACTTTACTGATTCACTGCGGAATACAACTGGCGTTTTCCCGGTAAGTCTCTTGAATACCCTGTTAAAAGAGACACTATGCTGATAACCGACCTTTCCGGCAATATCCTGTACAGACATGGAAGTATCACTCAGCAGTTGTTTGGCATGCTCCATCCTCACGAAGGCCAAATAATCAACAAAGTTTTCCCCGAATTCTTCTTTAAATAGTTGACTTATATATTTCGAATTGATTTGGAATTTATCACTTAAGTGATTTAAGGAAAGATCCGGATCAAAGTAGTTGGCTTCAATATAGCTCCTTACCTCGGCAAGCAGGCTCCTATTGTTCCTGCCTTCACGTATACGCTCCAGATGTTCTGATGTTTCAGTCAGAATCAGACTCGCCTTACCACGGAATTCCCGTAAAGTATCAAACCGCTGCAATAATTCATTGATAGGCAGCAGCCCTTTTTTTCGCCATATTTCACCATAGTCCTCCGAAAGCTCCATGAGCTCCCGATTCATTTGATAAATCAGATAATTTAGTATACTCTCTACATCTTCTCTGGATAGCAGTGTTCTCTCCAATTCATCAAAGAATGCCTCAAGCTCCTCCCCCCACGATGGATTGCCTAAGCGGAATTGCTGTGACAGCGTCCGTACAGGTGGGAGATGGCGGAACATATCCCCTTTCGGAGACATTTCGATATCGTTGTAGGCAATGATTCGATTGCTGCCCAAACCAGATTTATAGCCAAGCGCTTGCTTTGCGTCGTCGTATGAACGATAAATCAATGCGGCTTCCTTGATTAAACTGCCTACACCAATCGTAACGGTAAATGTCAGGTTGCTCTGCACCCATTCACGCACTTCCTCCAGCATACTTGCAAGCCGCTCGGAATTCTCCCCCTGCTCATCCTGATATTGATAAAGCACCCCTACGATATGATGATCCATCCATTCATGCCAAACGATCACACCGTTATTTTGTGCCACTTCCGCAATCACACTGCACAGAATAAATTTTAACAAGTATTGATCCTTCTGGTTGTAACTCATCTTAAAATCAGTAAATTTATCCATTTCAAATAACACGACTTCAAAACCGCTATACTTCACAGGACGGCCAAACTTGATCATTTCGTCCGTCCATTGCTCAGGTGTGATCTCTCGCAAACCTTCCAAAGCCTCTTGAAAAAATACTTTCTTGCGGAATACGATATTCTCTTCATGCCTTTGTTGAAATTTATTCGATTCCTCTATTAAATTCTCTACCGCATTCTCAATAAAACTGAGCTGATTTCCTCCTGTATGCGTAGCCAATTTCTGGCTAATCTTGAAGGAGAGCGACTGAATTTGATTAATCATAAGCTCGACCGGACGATAATTGCGACGGGTGATATAAACAATCCAGATGACTCCAAATGCAACTATACTCAGACCAATAGTAAGCCATATATAAGAAAAATTAGAAATAAAATAATACACCTTACCCGCCTCGACACCGCTGCGGAGATGCCAATTGGTTATCGGCGAGTGAATATCGGATAAATACATTTCTGTTGGCTTCTGCTTGGCTAGCTCTAACTCGGAACCATTTCTTGACAGAATTACATTGCCCTCACCATCCACAAGCTCCGCGTAGCTGATCCCCGAATCAAATAAATCCTGGAGTATGTTCTGTAAAGCCGTTATTTTGACATTGGTGACAATCTTGCCTTCTTCCCCGGAAAATAAAATCACGCTACGAACAAGTGTTATTACAGATATCGGCTCCGTCTGCGAGGAGAATTCCACATATTGTCTACTTCCGCTCCATGATTGAAGCGACACATCTCCGGTCAGTTGGGATTGCAGAAATTCCTTATCCCCAAATGCGCTGAGCGGAATAAAACGGTTCTTGCTTAAAATGGCTTGATCCGAGTACCGGTAGAGATAAATCGAATCTATAATGGCATGCTTTAAGACTAGTTTATTCAATCCAAGTGAAGATTCATAGGTTTGGAACAAAGGGTTAATTTCTTGCAGTGGTGTAAAAAAATCACGAATACTGCTGTGGTCTGCAATAATTTCATTGATAATACTTTGATCAATAGCCGAAAGCGATTGATCAATAAGCTTCATTACTTGTGTGGAATAAATTTGATTAGCTTCCTCGGCTTCCTTCTTTAAAACCTCACTCACTCCCAGAAAAAGAAATAAAATGAGCAAAGTAACAACAATCAAAAAAACCGGTACATAAGAAATCAATATCCGTGAAAACCAATGATTCTTAATAGGTTCACCTCATTTTTTAAAACAACCTTTTTAAAGGTTAATTATAGCGACAGGATATTAGTTCAACAATAGACTTGTTTCTGTGATAGACATAATTCCGTTCAGTTAGAAGCACGATTATACACTCTAGCAATAGCGATACTCCATTCAGCTTGCAACTGATCATGCTGAATCTGATCTTTAAATCAAATGAGTGGTATTGACTTTTGGCTTTTAAGTATCCTATTTTGGGGCCGCTTGCAAGTTCTCGTTATGCACCCGGGCCAGTTCCTTCGCACCTTCTTCGGGAGTCAACTTCTGAGAGAAGACCTTGTCATAGATGACCTGCTGCTCGATTCCCGTTTTCTTATCCATACTCCTTCTGCTTCTGCTTCTGCTTCTGCAGAAGATGAGGAGATCGTCCGCGTATCGAACAAAACGGTGCCCTCTGGTTGGCTAGTGGTTGGCAACTACAGGCCCCCACAGTGGACTTTCACTACCTAACTAATCGCCATGCGTGGTACACTAGGAAGAACCTCTGGAGCAGATTCACTTCAGAGGTTCTTGGTCGTTTAGATTAGTTTGACGCGTGAGAGCGAGGTAGAGAGCCTATCCTTAGGCTCTAAAATCTAAAGCCGATTTCTAGGCTGTCGATTCATGTGAGAACAGGAGTGGAAAGTGAAAAAGAGGACCCCGGCGAGTTTTGGCTTGAACCTCCCTACCGCGAAATCCCTTATACAATCATAGGAGGTTCAAACAAGATGTTTGAGCTAAAAGGGGTCCTTTTTCACTTGGAACGGCCGTCTTATCGACAGCCACTAAAATCGACCTACAGCTCATCATCAATCGGGTTCAGGTTCTCGTTCCCCGTCAAATGAACGAGGAAATCCACGAGCAGATCGATCTCCTGCTCGATGTCGCGCAGACTGACCGTTTCCACCGGCGCATGCATATAACGCAGCGGCAGTGATACAAGCGAGATCGGCACGCCAGCACCTGTGAAGCGCATCTTGTCGGCATCCGTGCCCGTCAGGCGCGGGGTAAGCTCATACTGCAGCGGGATGTTCTGCCGCTCGGCGGCGAACTCCAGCAGTCGATTGATCTTGCGGTTGATCGGTGCACCCTTGGCAAGCACGGGTCCTCCGTCCAGACGGATGACCTCATTCTTGCTGGACGCGCCCGGATAATCGGTCGCGAACGTCACATCCATCGCAAGCGCCATATTGGGAGATAGCCCAGCCGCCGCGAAATACGCGCCGCCCATGTTGGTCTCCTCATTGACGGTGCTTGCCGCATAGACACCCACCGTCGTGCCCCGTTCCGCCACGCGCCGCAACGTCTCCGCCACGATGAACGCGCCGGTACGATTATCGAGACCGCGACCGCTGATTCGGTCGTTCAAGAGAAGCTCCGGCTCACGCTTGTATACAGCAAGATCGCCCACCTGGACAATTCCGGCGAGCTCTTGCTTGCTCGTGGCCCCACAATCGATGCAAATATCGGAAAACTCAAAGTTTTCCTTCAACCCGCCATGGTGCTGCGCATTGGCCCCGATCACACCCGTGATCACGCCGCCATACCCCAGAATGTTCACCTTCATCCCAACGGCCAGCTTGGGACTAATGCCACCAAGCGCCTCCACGAAGACGAACCCGGAATCGTCGATCCGGCTGACGATCAGGCCAATCTCATCGCAGTGCCCGGCGAGCAGCACCTTGAACGATGCATCGGGGTTGAGAACGCCGATTACATTGCCAGCCAAGTCCGTACGAATCTCATGCGCGAACGGCTGTATATAGTGCATTAGTTTCCGTTGCAGCATCCACTCCTGCCCTGATGGAGACGGGGTGTTCAAGAGGTCAAGTAAACATTGTTTGGCTTCGTTGTCCATAACAGCAGCTTCCTTTCCATTACACGAACTTATACGTTCATCATAGCGGTTTTGAAGCCTATTTTCCAATCTATTACCGCCTACAGAGCCATTAGGGTAACTAGTCTCGTCAGCCCAGTTCAATCCGCCTCATTCACAAATATCCGGTGATCCAATCTCAAGAACCTGCCGCAACAACGGCATTGAATAAGCTCGGCCACATCCTCGAACCAATTGTGCGGCATTGGAAACTGCTCAAGCACATTATAGACACGCTTGAGAGCAAAATCATGACCTGTAACAGCCAAATGCTTAAATTCCCGACCATTACACTTCTCACATTCTGTAATTTGTCTGGATATATAAGCAGCTAACTGATGTATGACCAGCCCACTTCCAGCTTCATTATCGATGATCTCCACGAAATCAACCTCCAGCCGTATTAGAACATTTGTTCCTATACTATAGCACAGATTGTCCAGCATATGAATAACCATTCCCTCGATTTCACACAAAAAAGCCGCACAACCCACATGTGCAGCTTACGCAATCTATTCACCGAATGCTGGATGAAACTCAATCCAGATCGTACTTCTCTTGTTTCGCTTCGGAACAGGATGGGTCCTGACAAACCGAATAATAAGTAACCACGTTCTCCGAATCCACGGTATCGATTACTGTTGAGCAAACTTTACATAATATGACGCCTAAATCCAACTTTGTCGCTGCATTCCCCACCATCATCCCACCCTGACTGTGATTTTCGATGCTAATTACATATTTAGTGTACATCATTCATTATATAGTATGCAATATAAATGTTTTTAGAACGTCATATTTAGGCGGAGCTCGCACCAAAAATAGATAAAGAGACTACCCGAATCAAAAGCCAAGCTTTTGACCGAGATAGCCTCACGTTTCCCACACTTCCAATTTACTTCCGCTTACTAGAGCCGCTCCTTCAACTCCAAATACGCCTCAGCCAGCCAAGGATGAACAACCTTCAGACTGTCCCGCCCCTCCCAGAGATAACTAATGTAGGCGAACGCCGCATCATCCAGGGAGACGTCGAGCGCCTTCAACAGTCGGTCTAGGTAAGGGGGCTGGCCGGACTGATCCCATACGATCTTGTCAGCCACGAACAACACTTTGTCTAGTGGAGTAGCCTTCGCTCTCAAGGTCGTATGGCACCCCACCGCATCCAGTATAGGCTCCTCTTCGATTCCGAAAATGTCCCTTGCCATCGCTTTGGAAATTTTCTGATGCACAATCATCGGAAAAGTCTCTTCTTCAGGAAGCACTTCAATTCCAAGCTCGCGCGCTACACGGATTCTCTGGTCATTCGGGAACACGCCACTGATGTCGTGTAAATATCCGGCGTTGGCCGCAGATCGCGTATCGATGCCGAATAGAGCAGCAATTTTGCCCGCTTCGTCTCCAACGAGCTGACAATGTTCGGCTGTCTTCGGATGCCCGTTATCCATTAGAAATCGCGCGGCATCTTCACGTAGGTCGCCTATTCGTGCTGGTATGAATAGATGTGCATAAGTTTGCTTCACCCTTCGACCTCCACATTAGGTTGAAGCCTGATGTTCATTTCAATAATGATTTGGATGCCATATTCAAATAGTTGCGAAACAGAAAAAAGGAGCATAATATCTAGGAAGTTCCCTAGTATTATACTCTTTCATTAAATAATTGAAATCATAATTATTCAACATCGATAAAATATCGATAACAGTCTGCCCAAAATGTATATCCTTCCCGTTGACCAAGCTTTGCAAGGTATACCTCGATCATTCCGGTCTCGCGATCTTGTACGATGTTGAAGTTGGATAGTTGGAGTTTATCGGAATCACCCTCTTCACGCTTATCAATCGTTGTAATTGTCTCCTTCATAAGTAAACCGCGGTCGTCTACCTCAGCGATGATGAGCGGATGACGGGGGAAGTTGCTATAGGTTGCATGATCAGAAATATTGCCGATCCAGTAGATCTTGTCGTTCTTTATGCTCCTGACAAAAGCAGAAATGGTCGCTGCTGAGTAGAACACCTCCCGATTGTCAAAATGCCACGGCACAGGGTCGGTGAACGTTCTTCCTCCGTCATCGGAATAACAGTACCACTTATGCGCAGGCGTTCCAGGTTCGATGCGCGTGTTCCAATTTTTGCTTTCCACATTGGACCCGCGGAACACAGCCAATATCCGGCCCGACGGCAGCATGATGGCGGCCGGCTCAGCTACCCCTCTGGAAGATTTTAAGTCACTGATCACGATCGGTCGGGAGAACGTAAGGTCATAATGCCCGCGAGATTCATTGAATATGCCACGAACAACAATCAGGCCGTGCATGATTTCGGAACAAGAGGGGAAAATCTCAGCTGCGTCAAGGCCGCGAATACGCAAGCAGGCGTGCATGGAGGCGCCAATCGGAAAGATAATTTCGCCGTTATCCAGAACATCGACACCGCAACCAAGATAGGCCCGATTGTTGTTGGTATATGCCGGGTTTCTCCAGTTATCTGGATCAAAATCGGCGCCTTCCTCATACTTGATCAATTCGGTTTTTCGCTCATCACTTCCCTCTTTTCTTATCGACAGCAAGCTGTGGTCAACAAAACTTGCTTCGCCATGTCCCCAAAATCGCTCATAGGCCTTATGATGGCCGCCAAAGAAAACCCTGCGCATGTCAACTGATACAAAATGCCCGAAGTGAGGATTGAATGTCTCTTTCCCATTATAAGTAGCGATTTCGTCTTCGCCTTTCGCCTCAACACTTCTGCTGTAAACATCTTGCCATTCCCCCCAGGTTCGCCCGTTATCATCGGAGAATCGCTCGAATGCTGCATTGCTCCAATCAGATTCACCTTGCAAGCTCTTATGTTCCACTCTCCTAAGTCCCGTACTGTCTACATAACGTTGCGATCTCTGATCTGTCGTTTTTTTATCTGGGGATTCGACATATAGCTCTTTTCTCACCTTCATATTTGTGCTCATGCACCTCTCATCTCCATCAAATTTCATTCTTGCTTATCATTACCCTTTGGCATCATCCCACAGGATCCGGGCAACAAGCACAGCATTATCACTACCGTATTTATGAATAGCAGCACTCATGTACGGAGTGTCAGCAAGAGGCTCCAGCTCTTCTTCAGGGAATCTTTCTCTGAGCTTTCGCATCATCTCTTGACCCCATTCGCCGCCACTTTGCATCCATTCACTTGTCGTCACCCAAGTCTCCCGTTCATTGACATTCACCACGCCGAAATTCCCAAGACCCGCTCCCCGATCTGGCACCAGAATCGTCTCCGTATCCCTTATCAAGCACAGGTGAACAGGGTCAACCTCTGCCATAAATAACGGGGCGCGGTGTCTAAACACATGGCCGTTATGTTCCGCAACTCGCGTGTACACTAGAAAGAGACGATCACTATGGGTAACCCAATGCTGCTGTGTATTGTAAGTAGGCACGTTCGTTCCGTCATCCCACTTCCACACTTGCGGATCGCTATACTGCAGCCCATCTGCACTTCTGGCTACAGCCCCATGATCGTCGGAACGAAGCGTCAGAAAAAACTCGCCTTTAAACCATGTTAAGGAAGGTTCTGTATAACCCCGATTCCGATCTAGTTGGAGTTCCGTGCCATGCTCCACATAACGTAGGGTCTGTCCATCAAAGCGACATTTCAGAACCGTAGCGAATAAGCGGAGACGGCTGAGATTGTGTTCATTATTCGTGTAGTAAACCGGCAGCAGAATATCCCCATTCTCAAGATCAACCCGCTGCGTGCAGCCTGCACCCGAGGTGAGAAATTGTCGCGGCATCGCCACGGTCTTCCAGTCCGACCAACGATACGAATGCTCATCATATACGGAGTACACCGTATCTCTGACAGGCCTGTGGATCTGATCCCCCTTATAAGCAACGGTATGACCGGTCCCAAGCAACTTCCCCGTAGCTGCATGCCAAGTTGGCGTAAAATCGCTGATGGCCACTTCAATCCCATCATTCAACTGGCGCCTGCCTAGTGAGTCGTGTTCGATCGGACCTACCCATGTTTTTCCCATGTCATGTGTTCTCATTTCATTCAAAACCCCGAATACGTCACTTCCTGTTAACTTATTAACTTGCATGGTCAATACAATGGCAGGCACCTCGCCTGGAACAACACCTGCCCTTGGATGTACCCAACAATGCGTTGGGGAAAATCCCGAATGAATCGTTTCCAGTTGAATCTGGTAACCCGAACCGGTCGGAACTTGATCTTGTTGTTTCATTGCCCTGCCTCCTTAAAATCATTCGAACCCTTATATCAAACGTTGAAATCCGCTCATAGCCACCTTGCCGTTCAATATTCCATCCAGACTTCCGGTTCGCAAAGCATCGGAAATCTCTGCGAATACTTCTTCAATCGCCAAGTCATACAGATTCACGATCTCCTCGTTGTGAGCATAGGTCGGATATAGGGATGTCCCCGCCAAGAAGCCGCGGTCAAGCATCAACTGGGTGTACAGGGTACGCATTTTCTCTGACTCTTCATGTAGAAAATGGAAATGAGCTAGGCATGGATAGGCACCTTCTGTATGGACAGGGAGCTGATAAGCTGCACCATGACGTCGCCAACTATCCATAACTTGGGTACCGATCCGTTCTACATGAGCCGACACATTTAGTCTTCCGAGCTTGCTGATCGTAGTGACTGCAGCTGCGGGACCGATACTCTCTGTCCAATTGGTGCTGCTGATAAACGATTCGTGCGCCCCCTCCATCGCTTCCTTCGTCCCAATTACGGCCCCGATCGGGTGGCCATTTCCCATTGCTTTTGCGAATACGGCAATGTCCGGCGTTACGCCGAATTTCAAATGCGCACCGCCATGAACCAGCCTCCACCCTATCGATACTTCGTCAAAGATAAGCATGGCCCCGCACCGCCGCGTTGCTGCACGTACATATTCTAGAAATCCGGCTTCCGGATCCCCATTACGGCAAGGCTCCATAATAACAGCAGCCAGTTGGTCACCGTATTGATCTATAATTGACGCTAGAGCTGCTTGATCGTTGTATTTGAACGTCAGGGCTGTTCCGCGCAATTCCCGAGGTACGCCAGACGGGTTCAATCCAGACAGCAAATGTCCACGCAATGCGTCGTTCTCCCCGAGGTTGGCCGACAAATACCAGTCGTGCCAGCCATGATACCCGCAGACGGCCACAAGAGAGCGGTCCGTCGTCGCCCGGGCAATCCGGACCGCAACCGCACACGATTCTCCGCCGCCTTTCGTGAAGCGAACTTGCTCCGCCCAAGGATGAATCTCACAGAGTATGTCTGCGAGCTCCACTTCTTCCGGTGGATTAAGGGAGCACATACTGCCTAAGTTCACCCTGCGCACGACAGCCTGCGTCACATCAGGATCGCGATAGCCGAGCAAGCAGGAGCCGACAGCGTTCGTGGACATATCGTAATAGCGCTTCCCGTCCAGATCCCAGACCTCACAGCCTCGCGCCTCCCGGAAATAGGCTGGCCATCTGTCTGGCGCCATATTTTCCGGTCTTTTACTAAGCAGTTGCACCCCTCCAGGTATACGCTTCTTGGCATGACGATAAAGCTCCTGTGTCCGATTAAGAGGTTCTACCTCCTCCAGGCCAAGCAGCTCGACTGCATTTTGGTAGAAAATAGCGTTTAAATCTTCTTCATTTAACCCCATGTCGTTTGCAGCAGTCTGCAGCGCCCGAAGTGATTCGATGCCTACCAGAACAGGACGGCCCAATTGAGCCGCTTGGTTCCATTGGCAGAAATCCGGATCCAGCCACACGAATCCGTCCCCCACCGTGACGGACTTCCCGCGGATTTGCGAGATCGGAAAGTCGCTACCCCACATCAGCTTGTGAGGGCCGAACTGTTGCAAAATAACTTTCAACGGTTCCGGTTCGCAAATGGCCGACGTGTCGAACCACACATTGTCCAATCCTCTTAACTCGCTTATCCCTTTAGCCGCATTTGGTCCGTGGAAGCATCGCGCAGCATGGGCTAACACAAGTTTGACGTTCGAAAACCGAGTGCATTTCTCGCGGATTTCACGCACATTATCCGGATCGGCAATCGCCAAGTCTCTGACCAGATGCAACATGATAACGAGATTGCGCTCATGGGCCATTTCCCACATCCACTCCGGACAAAAACCGGTGAGAGATGATTGAAATGTCGGCTTTTCCTTACTGTATATATGATAAATTTTGAATCCGGTAATTTGTGGGTGATTGACATAAGCGGCAATCTCCTCCGGATCATCATCAGGGGTAACTAGGAGCAACCCTCTGCTTGACGGTGCCTGTTCCAGCTGACTGATCAAGTATTCATTTTGTTTGCGCAGATCCGCCGTAAGCATAGGAACAGGAAAAAAAAGCCCGCCTTCCAACCGATGCTCCCCCACAATTGCGGACAGATGCTCTCTCCAAGCCTGAATCGATACCTCTTGCGGCCCTCCAGTCCAAATACTTGTCCCTTCTGTGTTGAGATCGACATTACGGTATATATGGGCATGAATGTCGAATATGGAGTTGGGGAGAAACGTGCGTAGTTCCTGTGCTAGTTTTTGATCACATTCGTTAAATGTCCAACTTCTGTCCATACCTTTGCTGCCTCCTATTTCAATTCTCCCTCATCGATGGCTTTCCGGATCGCCGCTGTAATGTGTGGATGAATGATCTGGTGCCCTAAGCTGTTCAAGTGCTCCCCATCGTTACGATGCGTATAGTTCTCGAAGTATGGGGTGTCAGCCCAATCGGTGGCAGTTCCCGTGATCGTGTTGATATCAACAAACCCGGTATTCAGCCATTGGCTTACCTTCTTAATGACTTCACAATATTGGAGCAGTCTAGCCTGATTCAGGTCACTACCTCCCAATAAATAAGAAGCTACATAAGGGGGTGTCATTAAGATAACTTGTGGGTGTCCTCTATTGAATACTTCCCCGTGATCGATACGGACGATAGATTCGACGATATGGACCAGATTCGATTCGAAATCAGCGAGGGATACAGCCGGCTCGAGCGTTTCCTTATAAATTGTATGGTCGTTCGYCCCCAACATGAGTGTGACGACAGTAGGACGGAATGACAAACATTTGCTGTCCAATTGAAGCAGCAAATCAGAAGTCTTCCATCCTCCGATTCCACTGTTAATCATTTCTGTAAATGGCAGCCCGTCTCCTTGCAGCCTTTCAAAATACACCTTAACTTCTGCACGCCGTGCCGTGATAGAATCTCCCAACGCCACATAATTCATGAACGTTACACCCTCCTAGAAGAAAAAGGGACCGCAGGCAAAGTGCGCGATCGCGGTCCCTTCGATTTGCGGCTTATACGATGGTGCCCATCGCGTTTCTCCAACTCCCACCGTCGAACCAAATGATCGAGTTCAAAGTCGTGTCGATGATCATCATATTTTTGTAGCCGGCAGGCCGTCCGGAAGTAGGATAAGCGGGTATTCCCAAATTAGCAGTCCCTGTTGAATAGGGATAGGCCGTCGGGAATGTAGAGTTGTAGGAAGGCCGGAATGCAGTGCCGGATATGTAAAGATCATTCGACACTCTGCCGCTTCCAATGTAATTCACTGCAAAATGCTCATTAGCCGTAGGCACCAGATCCGTTCGGAAGGAATTGTTTTCGGCTAGAGCTACCTTCATTTGTGTCACGACTTGGAACGTTAAGGAAGCAGCGCCGTATGCCTCCTTGGGAATGAATACGCTGTTTCCGCGAAAGATCACATTACTGTTCAATATATACGGGAAGTAACTGGAGAATGCCGAAGTGTGCGACCCGATAAATTCGCAATTCTCGATCAGAATGCCCCCATCCCCGCTGCTCGTAGTAGAAAGGCCTTGCGAATAGGAAATAATTTTGCAATTTCGAATCGTTGTACGCGTATTCGGAACACCGAATGTGGGGTAAACAACCCCGTTCTTCAAGTCCATATAGGAATTCTCGATAACGGCGTTATTAATAGCCAGGATAAGTGCGTAAACGCTTGATCCACTGGAAGAAGATACCAGCTTCACGTTGTTCAAATAAATATTCTCGACCTTCCCACCGACAGCGGAAACAAACTGACTTCCCGTGTTATTCTCAAACGTACAATTCAAGAAGGAAAGTCCGTTCGTTCTTACATCGATCGTAGGTGTATCGAAATTGGGCTCCACATCGCAGCCTGCACCGGGAGCATGTGACCCGTACGAGCCAGCCGATTTCCCTGTCTCGCTGAATGTACAATCGATGAACTGTCCTTTGTCCAATTGGATGACACTTATGCCTTGCCTGGCGTTGTAGGTGGATTTCACATTCATTAATAAAGCGTTTCGGTCGCATTTGGTATTGGAGCCACCCAGATACAACCCGTCTGACATGAAGTGATGGATGTCCAGATTCCTGAAGGTGTAGTTGGTGCAACTGCTCGTCAATATGCCCGGACATTTGGCCTCCACGACGCCGGTATCCCTCGTCATCAGATCTACATTGCCGTCCAGCTCGAACCCTTCCACGGACAATTGATCACATGCGCTGAATCGGAACGGAACGACACTGCAAGAGTAACTATACTTAAATCCGTTCGCCTCATAATCTCTCGGACGATGGAAATCCCCTTTGATGTCGAACACGGCACCGTAACCGATCAGCGAAAGTCCCTTGCAATTGCTATAGGTAATATCCGTTATTCCATTCGCGCCAGGGCCGCCGGTTATCTTATACTTGTCAATCCGGTAGGTGCCGGGTGGAAACAGGACCGTTGCAGAGATCATGCCGGAAATCGTGATAGCCATTTGCTTCAAGGCGTTGTAACAATCCGTCCCATTGTTGCTCACACCGAACCACCGCGCGTTCAATGTGCCTTCATAAATTCGTTTAAACCTTGCGCCGGCCGTTGAGACTAACACTGTACCCGTATTGTCAACCGTAGTGGTATCCAGTGAATCATAGTAAAAGAAGCCTTCCTGACCAGAATTGGTCACCTCGTACAATTCGTTCACACTAGGACTGGCATAGGTGCGCAAATCAGCGATTGTAACCTTAATGAGTGTCGCGCAAGTCGTGCTTCCTCCGCCGCCGTACACGGACTGGGTCACAGTTGTGCTGCTTGTGCTGCCATAGACGCTTGACGTTGCGCCTTGCAATATCGCTCCGGCCGCAAGCACCGTACCTGCGGCTCCCAATTTACCAAGAAAGGCTCGACGGGAAACGGAACCAACCACTTCGGGGCTATCCAACTCGGCTCCTACCTCTTGATTATGATCCTTCTTCACTTCCATTTGCGCTCCTCCTCTACAGTCCCGGACTCCAAAGTACGACAGGTCCCATGATTCCGCCCGTACCGAGCTCGTCTAAGATTTTATTCGTCACATCAATCACGAGTACGTTGGTTTCTCCGAACCGTACTGCTGGGGTGGCGTTAAATTCCCATGGAGATCCGAGCGCCTTCCCCTTAGCCGTGTTCGTTAGTTCCGTTCCATTCAACCAGACACGAGCAGACTCATCAATGCTGCTGAGCCAGAGCTTGACTTGCTTACCACTGAAGGAAGCCGGGACATCCACCTTCGTTCGATACCAGACATCGCCTTTGTAATAGCGCAGGCCTTGGTCTGACCAAGTCTGTGAAGACGTCTTGAGCTTCATCCACGACTCATCGCCAAGAGTCGGCTTCCAGAGTCCCATCTGTGCTCCACCGCCCAATGGGTCGAGCATAGCCCTCCATTCGTCAGGCAACGTCGCTACAATCTGATTGCCATTCGTTACGCGTTCGTAGCCTTGCTTCATCATCTTGCCGAAGAAACGCTCGATGTAACTCCAAGCTGTAGGGGCAAGCGCAATCGGTTTATTGGAAAGGGCGCTCAAGGAAAGCGTATTGACTTGATCGTACAAGCGTTTGGCTTCGACGAAATCGAATCGGTTAAACGAAGCAATCATCCCCATGAACGTCTTGCCATAATCAAACGCGATTCGAGTTGTATGCACTCGAGCCGCATAAGCTGCATCGCCAGACTGTGCCGCTGCAGTTTCTGCCTGAAGCAGTGCAGTCTCCATCAACTGCAGCCGCTCCACCGTTAAGATGTGCGAGAAATCGTACATGCCGCCTGCGAAGTAATCCGCATTAGCGTAGGCGTCCTCCAGCAGATTGAAGTGAGTTCGCATCGGGATAGCCGCCGGCCCATAGTATTTCGTGAAATAATCGTTGAGCGTCAGCTCCACATTCAAGTCGGGGTTCCACATCATCTTGGTGGCCAAATATAGCGCAGGACCGTGATACCCCCAAGCGGGCAAAGTCTCGACCCGCATACGTTCGACTCCCTTGTCGTGATAATACTTGAACTCGGACGCAACCTGCTTGATCATGGGGAAGGGCATTCCGGGATCAGCAAGATTGTACAGATAACCTCGGTACATAAGTGGAACTCCAAGCGCGTACCAGCCGTCGACGATTTGCTTCAGATACTGGCGCTCCCAAGAGAGTGGATTGTCGAGACTGTGTATCCGTTCAACTGTAATCGGGRCCAGAATCGGTAAAATCTTCGGATTTGGGATTTCCCGGACCGGCGGTCTCGTATAACGGCTATAGGCGTAAGTCGCGACTCCGACATTAGGGTACCCGGCTCTCTCCAACTCTGCGATGACGAGATTATAGAAACGTACGTACCGATCCGTAGTCGAGATCTCCCCTTGAAACGGGTCATAATCTCCCGCATCCCACGGGCTGTCCCCTTCACCCCCTCCATCATTCGGTCCCATGCTCACATATTCTAAATTCGGGGTTTGTTGAAGTTTGGCCAGTGCTCCATTAACAACACAGGTAAGGACTTCAGGCTTCGACACGTCGAATTGACCTGTCACCTTGCCGTTCTCGACCATGAATAGGTCGGGACGAACCGTATTCTTGATCGTGCATGGAAAACCATGGCTTCCATAGTTGTCGCCGCCCAATCGGTTATAAATGCCCCATTGCGCGGCTTCTGTCGCATTGAACACACTTGGCGCACCCCCCGTTGGGTAACCGGGAATCCCTTGCAGCCGACGGGTGCTGAAGCCAGGGTGCTGGATGGTGTCCTGGATCAGGATGGATACCGTGCTTGCAGACGGGACAACCGTACCGTAGGGTCCTGGCGCAAACCAGCGAACACCTAGCTGTTCCAGTAGTTCATAGGCTGCATATGCAGTCCCTTGATCGGAAAGTCCGGTCAGATAGATCGAATCCGGTGTTGCTACAATACGGAAGGAAGCGGGATCGTCGCCACCTGCTCGAATCGGATCCAACATCGAGGCGGGGGCTCCACCTACGTATATTTTGACAGTAGAGGGTCCGTAGACACTTGCCGTAACCGGGAGCTCTACACCTGAGATTTGTTTGATATAATCCTTGAGCTCTGTGGCCGATTGGCTTTCCAGGGTAGTGGCATTCGATGGGAGAATGATCGCTGCCATGGCTTGACCACCACTAACAACCGTTACGGATGGACCAGTAGGGTTCGTCTCGTCTTCACCCGCAATAATACGTTCCAAGGCCGACGCGGCGGCGGCCGAGATTAATTGCTGCTGCAACACGGATGGATCGCGGATTTGGTTCAGGAAATCGTCCAAATAAGCGACGGCTTGCTGGTCAGCGCCTTGTCCGAGCAACACGTCGATAATCTGGATGCGATACCTCAAATTACCGGCGAATGTGGACTGGATATCTCCAGACTGTTCCAAGCTGTTAATCGCCAACAGCAGCTTGGCGGTTGTCTCTCCTAAGCCTCCCGGAGGACCTCCCCCGTTTGCCTGAGCGGAAAGAGGAATCATAGATGTGCATAACAGCATCGCGCATAAGAACCCTACCATTAACTTAGCCATCGATCTTCTCATCCTGCTCACTCACCTTCATCGGAATTAACTTCTACCCTTTCAAAGACCCTAGCGTAATGCCTTTGATAAAATACTTTTGCAAATAGGGATAGACAAGCACGATCGGGCCAATACACAACAAGGATACGGCTGCCCTTACATTGTTCATCGTTAACTGCGCCCTCGATTGACTTGTGAATGTAGCCAAATCCTCAGCCTGTTCATTCACGGCAGCAAGCATTTGCTGCATGATTAACTGAATCACAGCCAGCTTATCCGATCGGATATAGATCATAGCGTCGAACCATGAGTTCCAGTGATACACGGCAGACCATAACGCGATCGTAGCGATCACCGGGAGGCTGATTGGCAATATAATACGGAGTAATAACGTCGGATAACTTGCCCCATCCATAAAAGCGGATTCTTCAAATGCCGGATCGATCGTCATGAAGTAGTTGCGCATAATGATTACGTTAAATATCGAAACCGCACCCGGAAGAAGATACACGAGAAAATTGTCAATCAGACCAAGCTGCTTCACAATCAGGTAAGTGGGGATCATCCCTCCCGAGAAAAACATCGGAATCAGAAAGTAAATGGTCACGCCCGTCCGAAACGGCAACCCCCGCTTGGCCAACGGGTAGGCGGCGACTATCGTAAAGAAAAGCATGAACAGGGTTCCAATCACCGTCCGGAGTATGGAATTCAAATAAGCGCGCATCACATCCTCATAGCCGAACACGAAACGAAACGCATCCCATTTCCATGTTGTAGGCCAGAAATGAAAACCAAGTGTCGTGGCATCAACCGATCCGGAGAAGGACAAGATGACCAACTGCCAAAACGGGTATACGATGGACAAGGTTATGAATAACATAAATGAATAATTGAACAGCTCGAACAGGAATGATCCCATTCGACTGGTTGTCTTGACGGTCCGGCCATGCGACCGGGCAGTACCTACGTGCGTCCGCGCCATATTACCACACCCCATGCTCGTTATATTTTCGGATAATGGCATTGGTACCGAGGAGAAGCGCGACGCCAATTGCGTTTTTGAACAAGCCTACGGCAGCCGAATAACCCATATTGAAATCGACTAGTCCAGTCCGGTATACGTAAGTATCTAATATATCACTCACCTCATACACAACCGGATTGTACATATTAAGCACTTGGTCGAAACCCATATCCAGAATGTTGCTGATCCGTAAAATAAACAGGATCGTAATAACCGGTACAAGCGACGGAAGCGTAATAAATCGCATTCGGTGATAGCGGTTGGCCCCGTCTACTTCTGCTGCTTCATAGAGCTCCGGCGAGATGGAAGCAATCGAAGCGAGATAGAGGATCGCTCCCCAGCCGATTTCTTTCCAGATGTCGCTTATGATCAAGATGGGCACGAAATACCGGGGATCCGCCAAGAAATTGGTAGGATCTCCGCCAAACAAGGTCACGATGTAGTTAATAATCCCTCTTTGCGGTGACAACACTTCCGTGATCATTCCGGACACAATGACCMAAGACATGAAATGAGGCAGATAGGAGACGCTTTGTACCAACTTTTTGAACCGTTGCTTGCCAATCTCGTTCAATAGAAGTGCGAATAAGAGCGGTGCAAGGAATCCAAATACTAGCTTCAACCCATTGATGATCAGGGTGTTGCGCAGCGCACGTAAGAATATGAAGTCATCCCATAGCGCCCGGAAATGCGCAAAGTTATTCCAGGGACTAGCCCAAATTCCTTTGCCAACGCTGTAATCCTTGAATGCAATCAACACCCCATACATCGGCGCATAGTGAAAGATGAACAATTGAATGACTGGTAAAAGTAGCATGATATACAGCCATTTCATCCGTACTACTTGAGTCAGCAGCGGATGTGGCTTTTCTTTAGTTTTGGCATACAAGCAATGTCCACTCCTTGCGAAAGTAGGGCGGTTCCCTGCGACAACCGCCCCTTATATAGTTATTTGGCTCCTGCTCGTAAATCTTCGACTTTCGGTGCTTTATCGGAGTATTCCAGCCAATCCTTACCGCCATTGTCATTCCAACTCTTCACATATGCATCCCAAGTGGAATCGATATCCTGCATGTTAGCGATCGCTTTGAACATATACTCGGTCCCGATCGTGAGAATCTTGGTTAGTTTATTAGAATCGAACGGTGGCTGTTCTTCATACAGATCGAACTTGTAGGGACGAAGCTGTTTCTTCATTCCGAGGTCCTTCGCTCCGAAATACTCGCGAATTAGCTTAACGGTCTCCTTCGGGTACATGTAAGGAAGGAACTCGTCCGTGTAGTTGACGTGATTGTAGTAAGTGAGACCTGTGTTACCCTCCGGTAAGATGCCATCCAAAGCAACTGCAGCTGACTGGTAGGGAACTCCTTCCCATTTGAAGTGCTTTCCTTCCACCCCGAATGACGTAAGAACAGCACCGTCCTTGTCGAAGTTAATATAATCGAAGATTTGCAAGATGCGGGCTAGCTTCTCGTCGGACACATTTTTACTGATGATGAAGTCATAAGTCAGGCTATTGACTGGGCGAGCGGCAGATGCACCCTGCTGACCGTTCGCCCCGATGACAGGAGGGGTGAACAATATTTTCGCATTCGGATCTTTCTCGAGCAGGTTGCCTGGAGGACGGGTAGTATAACCTGGAACCAATGTAGCTAATAAGAATGAAACTTGTGCGGAGCCCAACTTGCCTGCCGCAAATTTCTCCCAGCTCTTGTTAAGGTTCGACGTCGTAAATTCCGGATCAACATACCCCTTCTTGTGCCAATCGGCGAAGAGTTTCAAAAACTCCTTATATTTTTTGGAAATGGAGGCTTCGACTAGTTTGCCGTCCTCCATCATATTGTAAGTACCCAATTCCCCTAGACCGAATGCTCCCAAATACGTAGTCGCCCACTGCTTCGTGCTTTGATTGTTCATGGTTAGTCCAAATGTGTCCTTTTTGCCGTTTCCATCCGGATCACCATTAACGAAGCGATCGAACATCTGGGCTTCTTCCTCTAATGTGAAAGCTTCTTTCGTGAAGTAAACCCGTTCCTTCCCATCCGAAGTTCCGATCGGAACCGCTTCTCCCTTCGGCTTGATTCCGAATTTCTCCAACCAGTCCAGACGATACACTTGCCCCCACTGAAGAGAATCAACATGTTGGGAAATACCGGTCATCGAATAATATTCGTCCGTTTTGTCCCGGGCTCTGTTCAGGTTCCAACCACCAGGGCTTTCATCCAGCATTTTGGAGTATTTGGGCGCATACTTCTGAATCATCGATTTCGGTATGCTGCGAAGCAGACCGTCCCGGTAGTATTTGGACGCATCAATCGCATTGTTGTACATCGCATCGGCCATTTCACCGGATGCGAACATCAAGGTAACTTGGTCCTTGTTGTTGACATCGATCTTCTTGTTCGTCAGCTTAACATTGAACTTCTCCTCAATCATCTTCTGAACAAAATTTCCATCCTCAATCTTGCCTCTAGCACCACGACCGAACCAACTAATGTCCTGCTTCTTGGTCAAGTCTCCCATGCCACTTTGGGCAGCAGGCGGAGTGGCTGTCCCATTCCCCTCAGTCGTCGCTTTCTCACTTGTGCAACCGCTTGCAATGGAGACTGCCGCAAGGATCGTGCATACCGCAGCTGACAAGCGTTGTGTGGATCGTTTCATTGTTTAGTAGACCTCCTTTGTTATTTGTAAACGCTTTATTCATCCTTAATTTTACACAAG
>NZ_JBFUIX010000027.1:0-71216 GCF_056401635.1 Paenibacillus sp. P4_E11
CGCTTGGCGGCGCCCGGCGCATCGGCCGCCGCCTCGAAGGCGGTCTTGGCCGCTTGCGGCTGCACGCGCACCTTGTCCACGATGGAGCGCGTGAACTTCTTGACGTTCTCCATGAACGTCGCGTCCGACGCTTGTCCACGCGAAATTTCATGCAGCCGGCGCTCCCATTGGCCGGTCATCTCCGGCGATGCGAGCAGCTCTACGCCTGCGCCGCGAATTAGCTCAATCGCAGCGCGACCCTTGGTCGTGATGAGGATGCGCTTGCCCTGCATGTCCACATAGCCGACCTGCTTCAGCCGTTCGATGATCGAGGCGCGAGTAGCCGGCGTGCCGAGCCCGGAATCCTTCATCGCTTCGCGAAGCGCCTCGTCTTCCATTTGCCGCCCGGCACTTTCCATCGCCTTCAGTAAGGTGCCTTCCGTATAAGCCTTCGGAGGCTGTGTCTCCTTCTCCTTCGTCTTGGCATCCGAACAACGGACCGGAGCCTGGGGATCAAGCGCGAATGGAGCCTCGACTAGCTGCTCCTCCGCATCACTGCTTCCTGCGCCTCCACCCTCTGAGGTTCCCTCAGCATCGGAAGAAGCGCCATCCTTCTCACCCTTTTTCCCGCCGCCTCGTTTGCCACGAGAAGAATGATCTTCGTCGCCCTCATAGACGACCTTCCATCCCTTGCTCAGCACTTGCTTGACGATCGTCTTGAACCGTTCCTTCTCTACCTCGGTAATGACCGTATGCACCTTATACTCCGCAGGCGGGTAGAAGTGGGACAGGAACCGCTTGACGATCAGATCGTACAACTTCTGTTCGTCGGGACTGAGGGCGCCGGCCCTCTTGCCTGTTGGCAAGATCGCATGGTGATCTTCCACCTTCTCCGGATTGCATACACTACGGTTGTTCACATGAACGAATCGCTTATTGGCACCTTGCACAAGTCCCGCATAGTCAGTTCCCCGCAGCGTATCCAGGGTACGGTGCATCTCCGGAATGTTCTGCTCATTTACATAGTTGGAGTTCGTCCGGGGGTAGGAGATTACTTTGTGCTTCTCATACAGCCCTTGTGCGACGTCAAGCGTCTTTTTGGCAGAAAAAGCAAACTTGGCATTGGCCTCCCGCTGCAGCAGCGTCAGATCATACAATTTCATCGGATATTCCTTCGTATCCTTGACCTCGTACTCGGCGACTATGCCGGGCTTGCCCTTGACCCGCTGCACGATATCGGCTGCTTTCTCCGGATCGGTCATCCGTTCGCCTTGCCAGTTGCCTTTGTATGTAAGCGGTTGTCCACCCTCGCCTTTCTGATCGAACCAGGCTTCCACTTCATAGAACTTCAGCGACGAGAACGCCTCAATCTGCTTCTGACGATCATAGACGAGCGCCAGCACCGGGGTCTGCACGCGTCCGACGGACAGCAGCTCCTTATGCTTGGTCGTAAAAGCCCGTGAGCCATTCATTCCGATCAGCCAATCGGCTTCGCTTCTCGCCCGTGCTGCCCGAGTCAGATTCTCATACTCCGCACCATCCTTCAACTGCTCGAAACCGCGCTTAATTGTCTCTGGTGTCAAGTCAGAAATCCACAACCGCTTCACGGGCTGACGCAGCCGGAGATGCTGCTGGATATAAGCGAAGATGAGCTGCCCTTCCCGTCCGGCGTCACATGCATTCACAATGGCATCGCAATCGGCCGCAAGCGTCTTGATTACCTGCAGCTGGTCTTTCGTTCTGATGTTCGGCAGAAGCTTGAACGCATCTGGAATAATAGGCAGGTCGAGAAAATTCCATTTTTTATATTTATCGTCGTACTTGTCAGGTTCGGCCAGCCCAATCAGATGCCCGATCGCCCATGTGATGACGTATTGCGAGCCTTCCAGGTGGGTACGCTTGTTAACAGCCCTAGGGTCAATCGCGGCGGCTATATTGCGTCCCATGTCCGGTTTTTCGGCTATAATCAATGTTTTCACTTCGTTCTCCCCAATATGGTAGGCATCGTTTGTACAGCTTGTCCTCCTGATCTTAACATAAATCGACCACAACCGTCAGGAGCAAGTCCGAAGCAAGCCCCTTTACAAAGCCAAAATAATAGACGTGGAGCAGGATGTCGAATAAAATAGGAATGTAGTCGAATTGACGGAGGGAACATGAATGATTGAATTTCGCAACGTATCCAAAGTATATCCTAACGGCACGATCGGGTTGAACAACCTGAATCTTAAGATTCAGCCTGGGGAGTTTGTCGTCATCGTCGGATTATCCGGCGCGGGCAAATCGACCATGCTCCGCTCGATCAACCGCCTCCACGATATAAGCCAAGGGGAAATCGTTATTAACGGGCAGTCCATCACGGCAGCCAAGGGTGAGACGCTTCGCCATATGCGGCGTGGTATTGGTATGATTTTCCAAAACTTCAATCTGGTCAAGCGTTCCTCGGTGATCCGCAACGTGTTGTCCGGTCGCGTAGGGTACCATCCGACTTGGCGTACGCTGCTCGGCTTGTTTCCGAAGCGGGATGTACAGCTATCCATGGAAGCGTTGGACCGTGTGAATATTGTCGAAAAAGCTTATATCCGGGCAGATCAGCTCTCGGGCGGTCAACAGCAACGTGTATCGATTGCAAGGGCACTCGCCCAGGAGGCAAAGATCATATTGGCGGACGAGCCTGTAGCCTCGCTCGATCCGTTGACGACCCGCCAGGTTATGGACGACCTGAAGCGGATTAATCAAGATCTCGGCATTACGACGATCGTGAACTTGCATTTTATCGACCTGGCCCGCGAGTATGCGACCCGTATTATTGGTCTACGAGCAGGTGAGCTAGTGTATGACGGACCGGTGTCTGAAGCAACTGACGATGTGTTCTCAGCTATATACGGGCGCGCCATCAAAAAGGACGAGTTGCTGGGAGTGAACGAGGCATGAATTCGACCAGCTCTGGTTCGGCTCCTAACACCCGTACACCCTGGCCGACGAAACCGCCCAAGACGAAAGCGATTGTTACGGCTGTCTTAATGTTAGCCCTGCTTATCGCCAGTGCCTATAAGACGGAAGCTACACCTTACGAGTTGATCATGGGTATTCCCGAAATGTTCAGCTTACTCGTGGATATGTTCCCACCCGACTTTTCATATATCGATGTGATCTGGAGTCCGATGCTGCAGACGATTCGAATGGCTGTGATCGGGACTACAATCGGGGGAATACTAGCGATTCCCGTGGCGATATTGTCAGCCCGCAACATTACGAAATCGCCGTTCTTGAACGTCCCGGCCCGGTTCATCCTGAACTTGGTACGGACCATTCCGGACTTGTTGTTCGCGTCTATATTCGTTGCCGTCTTCGGGATTGGGCCGGTGGCCGGTATACTGGCGCTTATCTTCTTCTCCTTCGGACTTGTCGCGAAATTGACCTATGAGTCGATTGAAGCGATCGATCCGGGTCCGCTGGAGGCGATGACGGCAGTAGGGGCGAGTAAAGTGCAGTGGATTCACTTCGGTGTGATTCCGCAAGTTACAGCCTCCTTCATGGCGTACTTCCTCTATACATTCGAAGTGAATGTGCGTGCTGCGGCTATTCTCGGGTTAGTCGGCGCAGGTGGGATCGGGCTATTCCTGGACCGTTCCTTGAATCAGTTGCGATACGATCGAGCAGCAATGATTATTTTGTTGACACTTGTGATTGTATTGATCATTGATTATGTGAGCACGAAGGTACGGGGGAAACTGCTATGAGGAATGGAACTGTGATGCCTGTCAAGCCCGCCAAAGGGCGAATTCGTTTCTGGCTCGTTGCTATATTTATACTGATCGTCTACATCTGGTCGTTCATGGGGATTCCGTTCGAGGGAATCAAGGAAACAGCGGGCGCCGTGTCCAAGGCGATTGGGAAGGGCTTCCTGCACCCGGATTGGAACTACATCTACTTGCGTGAAGGCGAAGATTTGCTGCGCGGTCTGTTGGATACACTGGCGATTTCCGTGCTTGGGACGTTCATCTCTGCGATCTTGTGTGTGCCGTTCGCCTTCTGGGCCGCTAACAATATGAGCAAACGCAACTCAGTCACAGCAACAGGAAAAGTAATGCTCAGCATCATCCGTACGATACCGGAGCTCGTCATGGCGATCTTGTTCATCAAAGCGGTCGGCCCGGGCGCATTCGCCGGTGTGCTGGCGCTAGGCCTGCATTCTATCGGAATGCTGGGCAAGCTGTATTCGGAGGCAATCGAGAATCTGGACCTGGGTCCTGCTGAGGCACTAACCGCAAGCGGCGCCAACCGTCTGCAGGTCATCTGGTTCGGGGTATTACCACAGGTGCTGCCGGAGTTCTTCTCCTTCACCTTGTACCGGTTCGAGATTAATGTGCGTTCGGCAGCGATCCTCGGGATGATTGGTGCTGGCGGGATCGGTACGCCGCTTATCTTCGCTCTGGAAGCGCGCAGTTGGCCGCGAGTAGCCATTATCCTGTACGGCATTATCATCATGGTTACGCTGATCGATTGGATTTCCGGTTATGTTCGGAGAAGATTGGTATAACGCCTGGCAATCCAAACAAAAGACGACCGGATTTCCGGTCGCCTTGTTTTTATCCTAATGTGTTAGCGAGCTTGCTTACTTTTGCCCAACTTTCTTGGCGTAGTCGCGGACGATGTCGAAGTTCTTGTCTTCCGAAGCTACGTAACCTTGGTGGGAGTATACTTCAGAAATAATTTTTTTGCCTTCTGGATCTTTACCGATCGCGATGAAAGCATCTTGCAGCTTTTTACGGAAGTTGGCATCCATATCGGAACGAACGCTGATTGTATCGTTAGGAATTTTCTCTGTGAACGCAAGTACGCGAGTTTTGGCAACAGCGTCTGGAACGTCCTTCATTTGCGCACGGATGTCCTGGAACACAGCAGCAGCGTCAACTTCGCCGTTCAGTACAGCCAATATCGCTTTATCATGACCTTTTACCGTGATTCCTGTTACATCCTTCTCTGGGTTAAGACCTTCTTTCAAAAGCGTGGCAGCCGGCCATACATAACCTGCGGAAGATGTTACGTCCTGCCAAGCAACTTTCTTCCCTTTCAAGTCTTTAACTGTTTTGATCGGGGAATCAGCTTTTACGACAATCATCGACTTGTAGTAATCTACAAGCTCGGTAGTAGGTTTGCCAGTTGCAT
Organism: Paenibacillus sp. P4_E11; assembly: GCF_056401635.1. Lineage (NCBI taxonomy): Bacteria > Bacillati > Bacillota > Bacilli > Caryophanales > Paenibacillaceae > Paenibacillus > Paenibacillus sp. P4_E11. Next base: position 5,152 of record NZ_JBFUIX010000027.1, read on the forward strand.
CTTCGACTCCGAAGCGTTGAGCCTGAAGCAGAACGTCTGCTGCTTTCTTATCATCGTGCGCAAGAACATATGTGTTCGGCGGGAGGAAGCCCACGTCCACTTTTTTGGAAGCCATAGCTTCGATAATGGTGTTGTAGTTGGTCGAGACGGATACTTTCACCGGGATACCGAGTTGTTTCTTAAGCAGTTCCTCAAGGGGTTTCGCTTTTGCTTCTAGTGTCTCAGCATTTTGCGAAGGTACGAACTGCACATTTAATTCTTTTGGAACGTAGTTTCCTCCGCTCTTCTTACCACAACCGGCCAACATACCGGCAGCAAGAACGACGGACAAGCTGATGGCAGTAATTTTGCCAAATTTCATGTTTGAACCCCTCCATTGTATAGTGGACAACATAGGAATCATATCACGATTCGACAAAAAAGGGTATTGGTCCCTATGTTAAGCTATTGTAATTGTGTAAAAAATGTTGAATTATTTTGAAGGAGCTGCATGCAGTTGTCTAAATTCTCATCCAATCGTCGTCTTGTCGTGACCCTACTGGAAACGAGCGACGTACATGGCAATGTAATGCCCATTCACTACGCCAATAATAGGACCCATGAAGTGGGGCTGGCCAAATTAAGTACATTGATTCGTCAGGAGCGAGACAAAACGGGGCAGTTGCTCTGGATTGATAATGGCGATGTAATTCAAGGAACACCCCTTGCCTATCATCATGCCCGGTTGGACCCGCAGCCACCGAATCCGATGATTCTCGCTATGAATGCGATGAAAGCAGATGCGGCTGTACTAGGCAATCATGAGTTCAACTATGGAAGGTCATTGCTGGACAAAGCGATCGGAGAATCGAGTTTCCCCTGGCTGGCCGCTAATATTGTGAATCAGCACACAGGAGAACCTGCATTCGGCCAACCTTTTCTAGTAAAGGAATTGGAAGAAGGCATTCGCGTCGTTGTATTGGGACTTTGTACCCCCTTCATCCCGAATTGGGAAAATCCGCAGCATATAGAAGGACTGGAGTTTCAAGATGCGGTGGAAGCAGCCAAACACTGGGTGCCAAAGCTGCGGACTGAGCATAAGGCTGATCTGATGGTAGTCGCTTACCATGGGGGATTCGAGCGCGATCTCGATTCGGGACAACCCACAGAACCGCTGACGGGTGAGAACCAAGGGTACCAGCTATGCATGGATGTGCCTGGTATTGATGTACTGTTGACCGGGCATCAGCATCGAGCGATTGCAGGCAAACACATTAATGGCGTTGTAGTGGCTCAACCTGGGCATCGCGGTGAAAATGTAGCCAAAGTGAGTGTCACGATGGAGCAACGGGAAGGGCGCTGGTGCGTAGCGAGTACGCAGTCGGAGCTGTTGTCCGTTAACGGGGTGGAAGCAGACGAGACGATACTGGCGATGATCGAACCTTATGAGAAGATAACCCAGGAGTGGCTCGATACTCCGATGGGACGGGTCGAAGGGGATATGGTCGTGTCTGATGCGATGCAGATCCGACTGGGTGACAGCCCGCTGATTGAGTTTATCAACAAAGTGCAGATGGATGCGGCGCAGGCGGATATTTCGAATACCGCATTATTCGCTGACGACTCCCCGGGTATTCCACCGAATGTGACGATGCGAGATATTGTGTCGAACTACATTTACCCGAATACGCTCAAGGTGATCCGGATTACGGGGCAGGACATGCTGGATGCGTTGGAGCAAACCGCTACCTACTTTCAGACGAGTACGGGTGGTGGGGTTGCAGTCAGTCCGGATTTCATGCTTCCGAAGCCGCAGCCATACAACTATGACATGTGGGAAGGCATTTCCTATACGCTGGATATAAGACGGCCTGCCGGACAGCGGGTGCTGGATGTGTATGTTAAGGGAGAGCCGGTTGGGCTGAAGCGGGAGTACGATGTGGTGATGAACAATTATCGTGCTGGCGGTGGCGGGAACTATTTGATGTTCCAGGGCAAGCCGGTTGTGAAAGACATTCCGACCGATGTATCGGAGCTGATTGCGGACTATATATTGCAGCGCGGGACGATCCAGGCTACTTTGGATCATAACTGGAAAGTGATTTACTAGGTTCATAGCAGGCTTGTTTAGGAAAGGGCGTAAGGCATGGCCGATTACTTGGGAGACAAGCGTGCGGACAGGCAAGTGGACGGGTTGTCGGCAAGCGGGACCGATGAGATATTCGTTATCGAACGGCTGGGGGACACGGGTGTTGTCATCCGCTTCGGCCATCGCATCGATCCAGCCATTCATCGCTGTGTACTTGAGCTGAACGCCGATGTAGGGGAAGGGTTCGGCGTTTATCGACTAGGCGTCGACGATGAATTGCTGCGTCTTGTGACGTCGGCGAATATTGCCTGTGGCTTCCACGCCGGTGATCCGGCGACGATGAGAGCAACCGTGCGGCTGTGCCTGGAGCATGGCGTCGGTATCGGCGCACACCCTGGCTTGCCGGATCGGGAGGGCTTCGGACGCCGCGAGATGGCGATCTCGCCGCAAGATGCTTACGACATGGTCGTTTACCAGGTTGGAGCCTTGCAAGCCTTCGCTCGAGCAGAAGGCGGTTCGGTGCGCCATGTGAAGCCTCATGGTGCGCTGTACAACATGGCGGCTGTAGACGTCGCCTTGGCTGAAGCAATCGCCGAAGCGGTGTATCACCTTGACCCGCAGCTCATCTTATTCGGCTTGGCTGGAGGAGAAGCCGTTCGCGCGGGTCGGCGATTGGGCTTGCGCACGGCGGACGAAGCGTTCGCCGACCGACGGTACAACGCTGACGGTACACTCGTTCCGCGTTCGCGCCCGGATGCGTTGCTGAACGATCCGCTAGAAGCGGTCGCTCAGGTACGCCGACTGCTAAGCGCCGGAACTGTGCAGACGGTATGCGTGCACGGAGACACACCCGAAGCACTGCAGTTCGCAACTGCAGTACGCCAAGCACTTGAGGCGGACGGATTGAGTCTGCAAGGGATGAGTTAGCGCGGAAAAAACAAGTATAAGCAAACTTTCCCCTTGAGCGTTTTTTGGAAACGCGTTAATGTAGAAGTGGCGGCAGTTTGAACGGTGCTCAGCGGGACAGAAATTTCCCTTCCAGCTAGAAATTTCTTCTTGATGAAACCCGTTACATTCAATATAATTGGTATGTTACCAAAATGTTTCCAAAAAACGACTATGGTGAGAGGAGGATGCGGTATGTTTCACGCTTGGGCCAACAAAATCAATGAGGTGCAAGACTTTTAATTGAATACAGCCGATTCGAACCTGATACCAGATGCGTAATGCAACTATAATTTAACGGCAGGCACGATGTGGGTATCGTGTTTTTTTATTCCCATTTTTTCAAGCAAAAGAATACAAAAATATACATAGGAGGTGTAAAGGATGAAAGCATTCAATGATTTCCAATTCGCAATGACAACTACTACTACAACTATAACATCCAATTACAGGGAGGTTTTCATCAGTGAGTTACAAGAACGGAAAGGACTTTCTTCCGGCTAGCTTGCTTAAGGAGCTGCAACAATACATTCAAGGGGAACTCGTCTATGTACCAAAAATGGAGAAGACCCGCGCCGGATGGGGCGAGAACAACGGGACGCGCAAGCTGATCGAGAAACGCAACCGCGAAATTTTCCATATGTACAACAGCGGTTCATCCGTGCTGGATTTGATCCAGCGATTCCATCTGTCGGAAGACAGCATCCGCAAAATTATCGTCAAAACACGTGACCTACTGCAAAATGTAGCCAAATAGATGAGAGCAGAGCCGAACCTGGACTCTGCTTTCTTTTTTACCAGACCAAGGAGGACCCACTATGCAAGCTGAACCGATAAACCGAGAAGTCATTATCCATACAATTAAGGAACAATTCCTTCACGACGAAAGAGTGCACGCCTTCTGGCTGGAAGGGTCTGATGGTACGAACCGATTAGACGCATATTCTGATCTTGATATTGTGCTTGATGTTGCAGACGGGACAGAAGAAGCTATCTACGTGCTACTCGAACAAGCACTCCTCACATTAAGCAGGCTGGACATCGTCCATGGTCCTGAGCGGCACAGCCCCAAGCTATTGTACAAGGTTTATCATCTTGAACATACACCGCCAACCCTATTGCTGGACGTTACGATTCAAAGTCACAGCAGGGAGTTCGCTTTCACGGTGGAAAACGAGCACGAGCAGCCCAAAGTGATTTTCGACAAAACTTCCGTCATTCGTTTCCGGCATGCGAATTTCGAAGTGATCCGAGCATCCCATCGTACTCGCATCACCCAATTGGAAGGGATGTTCGAGCAGCAGATTCGCGCAATCAAATATGCAAAGCGAGATTTGTTCCTGGAAGCGCACGCGTATTATCACAAATATGTTCTGAATCCGTTGATCGAGCTGCTAAGAATGCAGTATACACCGCTCATCACGGACTATTATCTAGTCCATATTTCACAGCATTTGCCGAAGGATGTCATTCTACAGCTTGAACACTTATATCGGCTGCAAGACACGTCGGACATACTCCGGAATATCGAGTTAGCGAATGCACTATTCTATTCCACGAAAGAAGAGTTGCTTCATATTATATAATCAGCCCTTGACCGCATTCCTGAACCGAATCACGGAGAAGTCCAATGAAGACGTTTTGACCGCATCCCGAAGAGGTACAAGTGAAGGCGTGAATCGTAGCTCAGCTCCCGATTGAGCGATGCCGAGCAGTAAATCTCCAACTGGCTCCACATGCAAGGGAACGATCTCTTTGGTGGATACATAGTACCCTGCTGTTCCATCGATTGAAGTGAAGTGGTCATCGGAGAACTTATAAACGTACAGTTCGACGTCGCGAATCCGGTTCAGCCATCCAGACTCCACAACTATGATCTTGTCGGCCGCCGATCCATCGAAGAAGCGTGCGATATCCTCCGGAGTTGCGCTATCTGACCTCGTGTAGATGACCCGCGGGCAGTCCCGGGGAAAATAGTAGTGTACAGATCGCTCGGCATCGAGAGCCCACACGACGGATGGATTGTTAGGTAACGTCATGGCCGGGCGCGGAACGAACCTCTCTATCGTACAGTCTTCGCTGAAATGATACTTCAGTTGATTCATCTCCTTGTCCACGGGACTTCTTGTATTCATCGTGCCAGATCGCGCTGCATTATTCCATGGATTTTTTTCCTATTAATAAAAGTGTAAGGCTGGAGGGAAATACCTGAAACGCAGCGAACATAGTAGTTAACAAGGAAGGTTGGTGCAACTAAGACCTAATTAGCATCACCCATCTAGGAAGGGGGAGAGCCATATGCTTTCTACGGATCAGAGAAAGCTCATACTGGCCGTTCTGCAAAAGGAAAGAGGGCGACTACTGTCCAAATTCAAGGGGAAGACGCTGGATAAGACGATTGATGATCTCTCTCAGATGCTGAGGAATGAAGTTATCAATGACAGCGACCCGAATAAGTCGATTGTATGGAAAAGAGATAAGAAGAAGTAATACATATCAACGTAGTCAAAAGTGATCCGTACAAGAAATAATGAAAGTGATATAATGAAGGCTGGTAAAAGGGGGAATGTACAATGGCTGCTATCAAACTATTATTAGCGGACGATGAAGCGGCACTGCGCTTCTTATTAACTGAGACGTTATCCGACGAAGGATATGAGATTACAGAAGCGGAAGACGGTGGCGAAGCGATGAAGCAATTGCAGGAGGAGACTTTCTCGATTGCGATTCTCGACTATATGATGCCGGAGAAGACCGGTGTAGAAGTGTGTGCATGGCTACGAAACTCGGATAGTCCGAATCGGAACATTCCGGTGCTGCTGCTTACGGCGAAGGCGCTGGAGAAGGATAAGGAGCTTGCCAAGGCGGCAGGCATTACGCAGTACATATTGAAGCCATTCAGTCCGCTTCAACTGATTGACATCGTCGAGAGCTATGTTTCGGGAGAGCAAGCTTAACGGCCGAGGAGAGGGAACGAATTAACATGAGTCTTTCAAGCAAGGGATTGGCCTATAAGGTATCCGCGCTCATTATTACCGTTATGGGCCTGTTTGCGATTGTAGTCTTGGTTGCGGGTCTGTATATGAGTCAGCGCATTAATACTACGCGCGATCAGATGGAGGTGGAGTTGGATGACCAACTGAGAATCGAGCGGCTGCATAGCGATTCTCAAGCGCTTATCTCGGATTTACGGGCTTTTTTGGCTTTTGGTCGAGATGAGTTTATTGCAGATTTTGATACTAGACGTGCTGAATTCTCCGATCAACTGGTTACGTATAATATGTCCCAGCTCGGAAGTCAGGAGCCTAAGAAGATAAAGCTGCTGGAATCCGTTCAGACAACGTGGGACGCATACGTGCTGTTGGCCAAACAGTCCGCAGAGTTGAAAAAGGCAGACGATACCGATCAGATTGTGAAGAACTCCGAATCGATGACAACTAAGATCGACAGTATCAACACCAGCTTCTTCGAGCTGTCTTCCTTGAAAGAGAGCAGGGTTGAGAAACTGCTGAATGACAACCGCCGTGAAACGAGGCTAATGGTTGGTATCCCCATCTTTGTTGTGCTGGGATCGGCTGTGGCCGGATGGTTCCTAGTACGTTTCTTGAAGAAGCGAGTCATTGTTCCGTTGATCGAAGTGGAGCAGGCTGTGGGTCAGATTGCCGCTGGCTCCTACGTGCAGGTCACCATGAACGGTCGAGTGGATGAACTGGGGCGACTCACTAGCGGCATCAATGGAATGTCGATAGAGTTGCAGCAGCGGCATATTATGTTGGAACATACGAATAAGGAATTGACGGATCAGCGGGACTTACTGGAGGCGCAGAACGAGGAAATTACCGCCCAACAGTTGGAACAAGAAGATATGCTGCTTAAGCTGACAGATCGCGAACGCGAGCTGGAGCACATTAGCTCGTATCAGGAGAAGCTGACCGGCTTTACCGATATGCAGATGTTTCTGGAGCATTCCTTGCGGGCGCTGCTTTATGCTGTGGGCATGGATGCTGCCGTCTTGATCAAGCCGAATACACGCACTGGAACTTATGATGTGCTGCACGCCAACGGGTTCCCGCCAGGTTATCTGCCCTCGACGTTCGACGAGTTGTTCGGTGTTAGTCGGCGTGTATTAACGGAGAAGAAACCGATCATACGCACCAGGCAGTTGTCCGAACGGGAACGGGGCATTCACTTTGGCTACGAGACAGCCGTGGATATCTATTACCCCTTGTTGGACGAGAAGCAGGAATTAATGGGGCTGCTGCTGCTTACTTCATATAGCGGGCTACAGACAACCGATGCGTCGGAGCGGATGACCAGTGGTCTGGTGCGTCAGTTCACGCTAGCCTACATGGCTCAGATGATTAATGAAGATCGCCGCAAGCAGGCCGAGCTGTTGGAAGAACTGAACGACGAGCTGTCGCAGGAGAAGGAGAGTCTTCAGGAGCAGCGCGATTTTGTGCGGCAAATTGTAGAGTCCGTTCACGAAGGTATGGTCATGACGGATAGCGACGGTGGCATCAAATTCACTAATGGCTGGATGAGCCGGACGTTTGGCATCGAGGAATCGCGGGTGTTTACAATCCGGGGCATTATTGATTCTCTGCACCCGAAGTTGGGGACACGTGGAACCTCGATGCGCCTATTAGCGGAAAGTGTCTTGTCCGGCAAGCTGGATAAGCTGCAAGAGAAGTTCACCATCGTTCAGGAGGACGGGCGTGAATCTCATTATGAGCTGTACGTGAATGCTGTGCAAGACAGTGCTGAGAGCGGGAAGAGCTATCTGTTCGTATTCCGCGACCGAACGGATGAGGAAAAGTCGGATGAGTTGAAAAATGAATTCATTAGTATTGTCTCTCACGAACTCCGAACACCGCTTGCGAGTATACTCGGTTTCATGGAAATATTGTTGCATCGTGATATTCAGAAGGAAAAGCAGCGGAAGTATATGGAGACCATCTACAAGGAAGCGAACCGGCTGTCCAGCTTAATTAACGATTTCCTTGATTTACAACGCATGGAGTCGGGTAAGCAGTCTTATCAATTCATCCCGATCCATATCGCAACGATTCTGCGAGATGTAGCAGACCAATGGCAGGGGAAACACAACCATCTCATTACACTCACACTTCCCGAATCCGGTGAAGCGATTGTCCTGGCTGATCATGATCGGATGACCCAAGTGATCCATAATCTACTAAGCAATGCAATCAAGTACTCCCCTTCCGCAGACCGCGTAGACATTAGGGTACTCATGCAGCAGAATCAGGTCGTGATCGAAATTCAGGATTATGGCTTGGGTATTCCGGACAATGCCAAGGATAAAATGTTCGCGAAGTTCTATCGCGTCGACAACTCGGATCGCAGACAAATCGGTGGAACAGGCCTAGGGTTATCGATTGTGAAGGAGATTGTGGAATCCCACCAAGGCACGTTGACGTATGAATCGATTCTGGGCCAAGGGACCACGTTCCGCGTCTGTCTGGACGCTTATGAAACGGTAGACTTGGACAATCATATCGTCATCGTAGAGGATGATGAGAATCTGGCGAAGCTCATTGCAGTATCCTTCGAGAAGCTGCAGCTTCCCACCGTCCACTTGCAATCTGCAGAAGCTGCGATATTCGCGCTGAAAGAAACGGCTGTCAAGCCGCCTTTGCTCTGTATCGTAGACATTCAGCTGGAAGGACACAAATCCGGATGGGATTTTATTGCGGAGCTGATCCGACGTCCAGGCTATGAGTTCACCCCGATTATTGTATCCACGGTTCTTGAGCAGCCTAAGCACTTTCACGAGACGGAGACGGAGAAGTTTCTCAAGAAGCCGTTCACCGTGGAACGCTTGCTAGAACTAGCCGAGCATTTGATCAACAGAGGGAAGGAGCATTCAGCTGTCGTCTTCCCGGTGCAGAATGAACAGAAGCTGGCCAATTCCTTTGAACAACTAGGCATTCGCGTGAAGGGTATGAAAGTAAATCAGGACATTATCGAAGTGGAAGTGAACAACGATGAGAAGGCAACCTAAATCGTCTGATCCGAACAAGAAGCAGAGAAGTGAGCAGTTGATCACGGAAGGCAAGGAACGCTTCTTGTACACCATGGAACAGCAACTCCAACAATTGGATGAATTGTTTGCTCAGCTGGAATATGCGCCGAATTGGCAAGGTGCCGAGCATTGGTACCGCATCCTGCATACGATCAAGGGCAGTGCTCCGGTATTCGGACTTACGTCGATCGGGAAGCTGGCCGATACGCTGCTGCGGGAGTGGGAGTGGACCCAATCGGAAACTGCCACTAGCTTGAACGCGGAAACATGGCCACATCAAGCTTCTATCAGCCTGCATAACAGTAGCAGCGCCCTGCACATGTTGAAGTTGGAGCGGGATATAGTGCTGCGCGAGCTGCAATTGAACGCCAACAACGAACAGGGTTCCAAGACCGGCAATATGCTTATGAATAGCCGCATTCTGTTCATTGACGACGATCCGGTCCTTCGCTCGTACTTGGTCAATCGTCTGGAGCTGGACGGCTATATTACAGAGGATGCTGAGGATGTTGAGACAGCGCAGCGCATGCTGCGTGAGCATCATTACGACCTGATTCTGCTTGATCTGATGATGTATCCGAAGTCAGGCTACGAGCTGTTCCAGTTCCTGCAGGACGACCCTACACTCAAGTGGCTGCCCTTGATCGTCTTGTCGGCCAGAGACGATGTTAACGACAAAGTGAGCTGCCTTATGCTCGGGGCGAGTGACTATTTGACCAAGCCATTTCGCTATGAGGAACTGGCGGCACGGATCTACAGCTTACTCAATCGGACCAAAAACTTCGAGCAGATGGCGTTCCGCGATGCCTTGACCGGTGTGTACAATCGAAGATATTTCGACCACCATATCGAACTTGAATTGCAGCGAGTCGAGCGTTATCCGGCTCCGATCTGTGTCGCCTTCATCGATATTGATCGATTCAAATACGTGAACGATACGCATGGCCATGCGATTGGCGATCTCGTTCTGCAAGGTCTGGCTCATCTCGTTCAGCAACGGTTGCGTAGCACGGATGTGCTCGCCCGGTACGGCGGAGAAGAATTCGTCGTTTTGATGCCTAATACGACAGGTGAGCAAGCGGTCAAGCTGCTGAGCAAAGTACTGCAGCATGTCCGCGCGAATCCGGTTGCCCAGCATGAAGGCCGCTCGTACTCGATTACCTTCTCCGCAGGCGTAGCCGACTGGGAACCGGGGATGTCGATCCCGCAGTGGATTCGTACCGCTGACGAAGCGATGTATAGTGCTAAAGAGCAAGGCCGCAATCGTGTACTGCTAGGCGGACTCGAGGGTGCCGCGAAGATGGATATGGAACAACCGATCGTTTCGCCGAAGAAGGTGCTAATTGCGGATGACGATGATATATTGCGCTCCATCGTAGCATCCCGATTGGATGCGTTACCGATTGAGATTGTGGAAGTGAACGACGGTGAAGCCGCGTACCGCTATTTGCTGCAGCATGAAGTGGATCTGTGTATAGTGGATGGTGTTATGCCACGTATGGATGGCTTGACTCTTCTGCAGAAGTTTCGGGAAGAGCCCGTCTTCCAGGATCGATCGATGCGAGTGTTGATGCTATCTGGCCGCAAGCGGGACGACGATGTGGCCAAGGGGCTGGAGTTGGGGGCAGACGACTATATGTCGAAGCCGTTCTCGCTCTTGGAGCTTGAGGTGCGCGTCAGACGGTTGCTTGGTTTGGAGTAGTTGATGGCTTGGTGAAAGAATGACCTCTGGAATGATATCATCGTCCCAGAGGTCTTATTCTATTTTACGAGTTGATCCTGATGTCCCCGATTCTATTCCACTGCCAGAGGAGCTTGAATTTACGAATTTGTCACACTTCATCATGCAACATTCCACATCGATTAGTAGCCAGGTTTATCTTGTCCGCGTGATTTGATACAATCGTGGAAGGAGGCGAGGACAGGATGGAACGCAAATGGTTTACACCCGAGGAAGCGAATGCGCTGATTCCGCAGATTCGCGAAGAAATTACGGCATTGCAGCAAATCAAACATAACTTCGAGCAGAAGTACAAACATCTGCAGAAGTGGAAGGAAGCCGGGGCAATCTCGTTGGACGGTGGAGATCCGTTCTTCCAGCTCGAATGCGAGATGGAGTTTCTGCAGCTGGAAGCGCGCACGTTTATTCAGAGCGTACACATGAAAGGCGTCCAATTGAAGGACATCGACCGGGGGCTTGTGGATTTTCCCGCTATGCACAACGGACAGGAAGTACTGCTCTGTTGGATGCAGGGGGAAGACACGGTCTCGCATTATCACGGTGTAAACGAAGGTTACATGGGGCGTAAGCCTCTTGAAGAATAGAAGCATGGACTACAATTTGAGATCTGTTAGATCGGAGCATATATACAATGAATAGGTTGAATTTCTCTCTCCGCAGTTGGGCGCGTTTCGCCCTGCTGCTGCTTGCTGTGCTTACACTGAGCGTAGGCTTCCTGGGAATCGCGCAGCCAGCATCGGCTCACTCTATGCTGACCAAGGCCGATCCTGAGCCGAATTCCCGCCTGGACAAGTCGCCGGAGCAGGTTACGTTACTGTTCAACGAACGGTTAGAGTCGGAGTTATATTATATCAAGGTGTTCGATGAGCTCGGCCGGCAGCCGTTGAAGGAGAAAGCCACTCTTTCGCAGGATCAGAAGACATTGAGTTTGAAGCTGCCGACTCTGGATGAAGGGCGCTACACGGTGTCCTACCATGTAGTCTCTGCGGACGGGCATCCTGTAGAAGGGGCCTATGTACTCACTGTAGGCCAACCCTCAGGCGCAGCGGACACAAGCTCCGAGCAATCGCTGCATGCCGGGCATGGCGGTCTCTCATCCAATATGAGCCTAACGGACGTATTGCGTTATTTGTTCCGTGTTGTGTATTACATCAGCCTGTTGACGCTCGCAGGATTCGTATTCTGGGGGATGTTCCTACGCCCTGATGTTCTCAACAAGACAGAATCCTTGTCCTTTTACCGACATTGGTTGTTGTCCCTTCAACGGATCCACCTCATCGCTTTGCTAGCGTTTATCTATTTCCATTACAAGGATTTGCTTGGAGATGGGGGGACAAGTCAGTTACTGTCCCTGTTCACTGGAACGTGGGTAGGTCGCTCATGGCTCATAAGTCTGCTGCTCATTCTCATTGGCTTTGTAGTCTTGCACCGGAACAAGATCGTCGACGGCGTATGGGTCGGCCTTCTGCTAGCAGCCAAGAGCGTGAACGGACATGCTATGGGCTATTATCCACAATGGGTGACTACAGCGCTCGATTGGGTGCATCTGGTGGCCGGCGCCGTATGGGCAGGAGGGCTGTTGTTCATTATTACGGCGTGGAAGCCACATAGATCAATGGTTACCGAATTCCTGCCTCGCTTCTCGCGTGCGGCGTTGGTATCGATCATTGTGCTCATCATTAGCGGGTCCATCTCCGTACTTATTTACCTGCCTTCCCTGAAATATTTGCTCTATTCGCAATGGGGAAAGCTGATGATCGCAAAAGTCATCTTCGTGGTGATGGTTTTGTTGATCGCTGCCGGCATCCGCTTCGCTATGAAGAAGAACAACGAGAAGGATTTGAAGGATTACTTGAGAATGGATTTGGCCGCTATGGCGATTATTATCACCTTGGTCGGGCTGCTCACATATATAAGTCCGGTTCCGCCGAATGAGCCCTTGTATTGGCATCAGATGGGTGAGGCCGTGCACATGACGACGAAGATCAGTCCGAAGGTGCCAGGGGATAACCAGATACAAGTGGATATATGGGTTCTGGAGAAATCGGGCAAGCCCAAGCAGGTCGAGCTGAACCTGCACAATCAAGATAAGAAGGAGCTGGCTCCGATTGCGGTGCCTCTTGTTCAGACTGCTGTGCTGAAGGAGGAGGACACGTTCGAGGATGAGGAGCGGTACGTGAAATACACGTATAAAGCGTCCGGGCCGTATATCCCGTTTGCAGGCAATTGGGTCCTGGAATTCCGCGTGTTGGACGGGCAAGACGAGGAAACGGTATACAACAGTCCGATGCGTGTTTACTAAAAGCGAAGCATCGCGTCACTTTTGTGGGGTAATAGAATCGGGGTCCCCGCAAAGTACCCGGCATATGCATCGAAGCATCACGTCACTTTGTGGGGTATTTAGGAGGGTTTCGTTTTGTCATTACGCATGCTGAAGTGGTTCACGATACTATTGCCTCCATTAGTGATCGGCGGGTTCGAGTTGATCCGACACGAGCTGCTGCTTCGGTATTTGTCCATGGAGGCAGGCAACTTATACATCATTATTCTAACCTTCCTGCTCTCGCTCGTCTTCGCCAACTGGATGTTTCGCAACATCGAGGAGAAGAACGCCAGCCTGTCGCAAGAACAGGCCAAGCGGGCCGTATACGAGGAGCGGGAGCGGCTGGCGCAGGAGCTGCATGACAACATTGCCCAGAACTTGTTCTACTTGAACGTTCAGTTGAAGAAGGGTAAGACCGAAGAAGCGCAATCCGCTGTTACGGAGATCGACCATCATTTGCGGCAAGCAATCTTCAATCTGCGATCTTTGCCGGAGGATGGTGTCTCCTTCCAGGACCGTGTGCTGCATTGGGTGCAGCAGTGGGAAACGATGACCGGTGTCGACGTCTCGAAGCGGATGGAATGGGAACATGTGAGCTTATCTTCAGCGGAGCAAGTACAATTGTTCTCTATCGTGCAAGAGGCGTTCACGAATATTCGCAAGCATTCGCAGGCGGCTAATACGGAACTAATATTGAGCGAAGACGAGGATGGCTGGACATTGTGCATTAGAGATGACGGGCAGGGGCTCAACGTCTCAGATGCGGGACCGAATCAATATGGAATCTCCATTATGCGCAAGCGTGCCAAAGAGCTTGGAGCCGAGTTCGAGATTCACTCGGTATTGACCGGCGATACAGGGACGGAAGTCATCATCCGCAAGAGCAAGAAGTAGATGTACAGGAAGGGGACTTTACAATGGTCCAATATCGGGTGCTGATAGCGGACGATCATCCGCTGGCCCGCAAAGCTGTACGCAGCCTGCTAGAAGGTGATCCACTGTTCGAGATCGTGGGAGAAGCGACGAATGGACAAGAGGCGCTGGTCTTAAGCGGTAATCTGCAGCCGGATCTGGTGCTGATGGACATTCATATGCCGGTCGTCTCTGGACTGGAAGCAACGAAGCAGATCAAGCAGGTGCATCCGCACATTCGTATTGTGATGTTGACGGTATCCGATCATGCAGCCGACTTATTCTCGGCCATTCAATTCGGGGCGCAAGGCTACTTGCTCAAGAACATGGATCCAGACGATTGGCTGGCCTATCTTCACGCGCTGCTGGATGAAGATTCCGCAGTTTCGCGACGGCTGGCTGACAAGCTGTTCCATCATTTTCGCACGGGTGCAGTGCATGACGGAAGCAGCTCGCAGCCAGATCCCAGTATCTTGACACCTCGCGAACGCGAGTTGGTCATGTGTGTCTCCTCGGGGGAGACGAATAAGCAAATTGCCGAGCGGCTCATCATTGCCGAGAATACCGTGAAGAATCACCTTAAGAACATTCTGGAGAAGCTGCAGTTGGAGAATCGCGTCCAATTAACGGCTTATGCCGTCCGTCATGGTCTGACACACAACCTTCAAAATCGCTCAGGAAAATAGCCCAGTCGAGTCATTCTCAACTTGTCTAATATTGACTACAGTAGTAATGTACGATTTATTCAGAAACAGGGGATGATGAGATGAAAAAAATAACGACCATGCTTTCCGCATGTTTTCTGGCGATGATGTTGTTCGCAGGAATGGCGAGCGCACACGTAGTTGTATATCCGCAACAGACGACTCAAGGTGTATATGAGAAGTTTACCGTCCGGGTACCAAGTGAAACGCCGAATACGAATACAGTGAAAGTGGAGATCAAATTTCCTGACGGCGTATCTGTATCCCGAGTGGAACCGAAGTCGGATTGGAAATACGAGCTGAGCAAGGATGCCACTGGCAAAATTACCGGCGTAGTGTTCACCGCTACAGGCGCTGGTCTATCAGCTACTGAATTTACGGAATTCAACTTATCTGGGAAGGTAGCGGCTGACGCCAAATCACTGTCCTGGAAATCCTATCAAACATACAAGGACGGCAGCGTGGCCGAGTGGGTTGGTGCGGAAGGGTCGCAGAAGCCGGCTTCCGTCACGACGGTCAAGGCAGCGGCTAATGCCGATGCAGGCGGACATGACTCTGGTAAACAGGCGGCGGCAGACGCAGGCACGGCAGACAAGGACAGCAACTTGCCGCTGATCCTGTCCATCGTCGCGGCTGTGCTGGGTGCACTGGCTCTAATCGTATCGCTGACACGCAAGACGAAGTAAACCGTAGATGACAAACGGTGGAGATGGGCTAACTTTGGTTAGTCCTGCTCCACCGTTTTTTTGCGATTGGGTTCAACCAGCCGACAAACTCACTTCCGTCTGATTGGTGGAAGTAGTCTCATACCGCCGATTCGGCAGCCAGCGGTACGAGATGAAGAACAGCATACGTATCCCCGCGATGAGGCAGAAGCTGGCACACAACGGCAGGAATAGCAGGATCGCACCGGATAGCAGCGGCCCCAGTGTGCTCCCGACATGTATGACTAACTGGAAGTCCGAGAAGTACGCCATCTCTTTCTTGTGCTTCTCGGCGTCACGCATCATGAGTGTTTGCGAGGATACATCCGCAATCGCTGCCGTCAGTCCGACCCATGCCTGTATCGTGAGCAACAGCCAGAAGGAGTTCACGAATCCGTATGGTATTACGGATACAGCCATTCCTAGTATTGCGGCGCTGTATAGGGGCATAGCCCCGAATCGTTCCATAAGCTTGCGTACGAAGGGGAGCGAGAGGGCAGAGACGATCCCCGCCACAACGACGAAATAGGCAATTTGGGAGTTCGTGAGATGAAGTGTCTTGATGTGATAGATGGTGAACAGCGGCGGAACCATCGACATCCCGGTATTGTTAAGTCCCATCCACCACATTCGACGATCGCATTCCTGGAACGGTCGCACCCAAGTGAAGTGCAGCTTTACTCGTTCACGTGGAGCCAATCCGGCAATAAGAGCCATCCCGGTGAAGGTAGATAAGCATCCAATCAGCATAGATGCGACATAATTATAAGGGAACCAGGCATCGGAGGCATCCAGCGCCTGCCCGATCATGAAACTGCCGACGGTTACGACGACAATGGCAATGATCTTGACCCGACTGAATAAGGAAGGGAATTGATCGGGAGCAATGACGCGCCTCAAGATAGCAGGTTGTTGAGCAGAAGTGACGATAACCGAGATCGCATTGATGCTCCAGAATACGAACAGCACCGGAATCGGATTCGGCAGCAGGATGGATAAGGCCATGCAGATGAAGGCGAATTGACGGATATAGCCGCTCACGAGGAACACACCTCGGGTAACAGGCAACTGGCGAGTCAGGAACGCTAAGGATAAAGCACAGAAGAAGGCGGGGAGGGAGTTGGACATGGCAATTTCGAAGTCGCTGGCCCCCAAGCGTGCGATCAGAACGCCAAGGAATGTGAAGAAGGAACACTCTTAATATTTTGCAGGACGGCATCCAAATATATTCTTGTCTCGGCTTTCATGCTGTTCATAACCTTTCTCGGCAAAATGCTGGGAATTCAGGCGGATTGTCACGATTTCATCGTCTTGATTGTTAGCTTACTCCCCTCTGACATTGATAAACATGGACATCTCCCGCAGAAAGCATGGATTATCTGATCGTTCCCATATACAGCATTACTACTGGAGTTCATTCGGATTTCCTTCTACCATTTCAATTAGAGAATGATATACTTGATGGCGAGGGAATATGAATGAAGGAGGCCATGCTGTGAACAAACGATTAGTAGTTCCGATCTTCGTCGGTATGATAGGCCTCCTGCTGGGAAGCTGCGAACAAGCACAGAAACCGGCGGTCGCTCCGACTGCCAGCACGAATATAAGTCCGATGCCAAGTTCTGCCAGTTCCACGCCAGTCCCAACTCCAACGCTGGTGCCGAATGCAACCCCCCTTCCATCGGTTGCACCTCTTCCCGGTATTGCCATTCCGACGGCATCGCCGGCCAAGACCGTAACACCTGTAAGTCCGTTCATCCAACAGCCTGCTAGTATTAAACCATCTGGCAATCCGAAGCGAGATGCAGATTTGAAATATTTGCAAGACACCGTTACAGAAATTGATGTACACAATAAAGAAATGCTTAAGCTCAACCCCGACTACAAGCAGGTAGTAAGGGATCTATCTGCGATGAACCCAACTAACCATGACGACGATAAAGCGGATCGACTGTTCCAAGTAGCAGAGATGAAAGACACGCGACTAGTAGCTTGGAACACTTTTATGGTGAAATACGATCATTCCGCGATTCTAGTATTGGACATCACAACAGGCAGCTACATAACCTTGAACGAGTGGCGTACTGGAGTGCCGAGCAAGAAGAAGAGCTGGGACGTGCGTCTTGGTAATCATACCTATGAAGTGACGGTATCCATAGATGATCAGATGGGCCTTAGCCTGGAAGCGAACGAGGGAGGGAAGCTGTACAAGCTGAACAAAGAGTCGTTCGGTGCCGCATCCACATTGGATGTTAACTCGCTGGATAGCGGCATGGGGGCGAGAACGATACTAATATCAGCTGATTCCGGTGGATCAGAGGCAGGTCTTAATTCGACGGTACTAGCGATTGATTCGAAGTCGGATCAGTTAATCCTAGCGCCAAATCCATTCCGAACCCTTCATGCAACTCGATTGTATGACTTCGTTCCCCTAATTAAAGACAAAGCACTGAAAGAATGGGTAACCGGCAAATATATGGGGTATCATACAGCGCAATTCCAGACGTATACCGCAACAGGCGCGGATGCAGGAAAGGTCAGCTATACGATAGGCCGTAATCCGATTCTGGTGTCTGGGCAAGCCGAAGTGAAGTATGACGCAGATACCCAGTTGTTCAAGCTAGTTTCTGTGACGAGTGCATCTTTCCAAGACGCTCTTACCAGCCCCTCTTGCCGAAACATTGTCCGGGTTCAAGATCCAGAGTTCGGAGATATATTGGCTTGGTCTGAGACCAAATCAATCTATCGGTTCGCTGCGATTAATGCGACTTACCTAGCTCAAGCAGCAGCTTGTGGGGAGACGTTAGATAAACCGCTCAAGAACGGGTCTTCCTACTTAATCGAGACGATCGTGCGATACGACGATAAACCGGAGTTGTTGAAATATTTGCTGGACAATTGGAAATTATCGATGAATATTCGTGACAAGAATGGAATTTCCGCCTATGCGATCGCACTTGCCGTTGGGGTGAAAGACCCATTGCTTTTGAATCGTTTTCGTGAAGGGATGCCCCCGGCTCAATTCGATGAGGAGGGACAAGCCGCTAGGCTCGCTTTTCATGGGAGCAAGATTTCTTTGGAAGAGATCAAACTTATGGTCAAAAACGGGGTTAACGTGAACAAGAACATGTCTGCCTACGCTTATCTGCTCCCCGAGAAAGATCCGGACTATATGACAGGGACGATACTGGGCAGCGCAATCTCGAATAATGACTATGAAAAAGCGAAGTGGCTGCTGGAAAATGGCGCGGATGCCAATTTGGTGTTCGGGTCCGGGGAAAACAGCAGGAGTCCTCTGCGGGCTGCTTTGGCCAAAGATATGAAGATGGCGGAGTTATTGCTGCAGCATAAAGCGAACCCGGATGAAGTGTACGCTTCCTTTACGGCAAAAGTGTCATTGCTGGCCGGCAACCGTTGTTTTCCAGATAAAGTGTCACTGTTGAAAAAATACGGGGCGAACAAATGGTTGCTGTCCGACTCGGACCATGCCATAAAGACCGATTATAAGACAGAGGAAGACATTATGAAGCTGGCTTGCAAGTAGGTGGGTTAGCAGAAAATCAACAAAGAACATCTTGCTTGGGAAGGAAGCTCATGATGCGTTCTAGCACACCGCTCTATTCACAAATCCAACACTATATTATCGATTGTATCCGCAACGGAGAATGGAAGGTCCATTCCCAGATTCCGCCGGAGCGGCTGTTGGCTGAACAGTTCAATGTCAGCCGGATTACCGCAAAGAATGCCGTCGTTGGTTTGGTTCATCGAGGTTACCTGTATAGGCATCGGGGGAAAGGTACATTCGTGGCGGAGACTAGCGATTCGCCAATCTCTGCAGAGGGAGTGCAGCCTGAACCCGCCTCGTCGCAGCGGCCGAACAGGAAACGAATCGGATTTCTCATTCCCTGGATGGAAGCGAGGTACAGCTTCCGCTTGTTAGCCGGGATTGAGGCAGAGCTAGACAGACGCGGGTACCAGCTCATCTTCCGGCACATCTCCGATAAAGAGCATGAGTCCCAATCCATTAGTGAATTTCTCGAAATTCCTGTGGATGGATTCATTATCGTGGCGAGCCCGGGGGAGCATTTCAACGATGATATTATCCGGCTCATTCTCGATAAATTCCCAGTCGTTCTGGTCGAGAAGACGATGAACGATATGAGGACGAACGGTGTGTATTGCGACACCCAACGTGTGGGGGCTCTAATGGCGGGGTTTCTCGCTAGCTGTGGGCATACCGATCAGGTTGGGCTGATCGCCTACCCGCCTGAGTATACGTTTGGCATGCGGGAGCGCATCCAAGGGTTTCGTGCCGGACTGGCTGAACATGGAATGGCTGCACTGCCCGACGAACATATCTTGTTGCTTCCCGCGCAACTGCTGGAACAATACTATGCGCAGGAGCCAGAAACGGCACCCGCGGAACTGCTCGAGTTCATCGCAAGCCATCCATCACTTAGGGCGTTAGCTACCGCCGATGCTCTGCTGGCACAATTGGCAGGGATCGCCTGCGTGCAATTGGATCGTGCCGATATTCGCATCGTTTGCTGCGATGAACCGACATATAACCGTAGCGGGATGCTCCCCGACGCCTATGTCGATCAGATGCCGCTCTCCATGGGAATGACTGCGGCGCAAATGCTTATGGATGCGATAGAAGGACAGTCCGAGCAGCAAAAGACGATGATGGCCCCGCGATTGGTGAGTGATCTTTCTTCTCCAAAATTATAGGTCGTGGGGGAGAACGAGGCTATTCTTTTCTTTGGTTGACGTCCAATAGTTCGCCCACTCAGGGTAAATCAAGCAGAAATCATGTATATTTGCAGGAATATCCTCGAAATATAGGTAAACGATAAAAAAATGATGGAGTAATTGCAGAATTTTCTATCCACTAACTCAGTATTGCGTTCGGCTGATTACCTTTCGGTGCGGTTACAGCTGGCAACCACCTTTTCGCATATAACGATTGCTGGGCTCAGGTATGATGGTCGATGCCAGACTGCTTTCATGAAAATATTAAACGTCCCGGTTCCGTTCGTAAGAATGGATCGGGACGTTCTTCGTCTTAAGATCATCAGGAGGCTATCTATTTTCTTTATCGAACAAATTGGATATATAAAAATCGAAAAATAAAGTATAAAAGATATATTGACTTAATATAATTGTGTTGTAGTATTGAATTGTATCATACGGTTACAATCCGAAGGGAGGAAATGCAGTTGACCAGAAGGTTCATTGATTTATCGATGGATATTTATCATGGGGCTCCTACGTTTGCTTATGATCCCAAGTGTGCGGTTATTGTACACAATACGACGGACACAATTGGATATAACATTACCCAATTATCCATGAGTACGCATCAGGGCACACACTTGGATGCGCCGTTTCATTTTCTGGACGATGGGATCACGGTAGAGCAATTGGATTTGCACAAGTGCATGGGGGAAGCCATACTGGTGGATCTGAGTTATAAGAAGGCCAAAGAGCCGATAGAGATTGCAGATTTTGCTGCGTATGACGACCGAATTGGCGAGGGCAGTCGGGTGATTTATCGTACGGATTGGCACAAGCAGTTCCCGCAGCCGCACTATTTCTCGGATTTTCCATATATGACAGTCGAATTAGCCCAATGGCTGGCTGATCGTAAAATCGGCATGATTGGCATGGATGTGCCAACACCGAATCCTGATGACTATGTAAGCGTTCACAAAATTCTACTCGGTGCTGAAATTGTCATCGTGGAAGGATTGGCGCATCTCGCGGATATTGCGAATCAAGAGTTTTTTTTCATGGCGGCCCCTCTACGTATTCGCGGTAGAGACGGTTCACCTGTCCGGGCTTTGGCTATGATTGACGACTAACAGTTGGATTGGATACAGAGGAGAAGAGGGAGGAGACCGTATCAATGACTGAATATGTGGTGGCGGTAACAGATTATGGGTTTCCTGATCTGACACCGGAGCGGGAAGTTCTGGAGCCGCTAGGATTCCGGTTCGTGACGGGACAGTGCAAGACAAGTGAGGATGTACTTGAGTTATGCCGTGATGCAGATGCTGTCCTCACGCAGTGGGCGCCGATGACAAATGAAGTAATAGCGGGCCTGGAACGGTGCCGATTGATCGTACGCTATGGCATCGGCGTGGACAATGTCGATTTGGAAGCGGCCAAGCGACAGAGCATTCCGGTGGCGAACGTTCCCGACTATGCAATCGATGAGGTTGCCGATCACGCCGTTACGTTGCTGCTCAGTTCTGTGAGGAAAGTTCCTCAGGTCGTCTCACGGGTGCGGAACGGAATATGGGAGATCGCCCCTTGTCGACCGATTATAGGCCTGCAAGGAAGAACCGTAGGCTTGGCCGGATTCGGTAATATTGCCAGAGCAGTCGCGAAGCGGCTGCAAGCATTCGGTTTGCATGTGATCGCTTTCGATCCGTTCGTTCAGGATGATGTCTACGCCTCGCTTGGCGTTGGCAAAGTGGAGTGGGATGAGCTGCTGGAACGAAGCGATTTCCTATCCGTTCATCTTCCACTCACGGCCACAACGAAGCATTTGTTGAATCTAGAAGCTTTTCAGAAGATGAAGAACACAGCATACATCGTGAATACGTCCAGGGGCGGGGTTATTAGTACGAATGATCTGGTTACAGCGTTGCAGGAAGGACTAATCGCCGGTGCGGCATTGGATGT
The DNA here is from genome assembly GCF_056401635.1 of Paenibacillus sp. P4_E11. Classification (NCBI taxonomy): domain Bacteria; kingdom Bacillati; phylum Bacillota; class Bacilli; order Caryophanales; family Paenibacillaceae; genus Paenibacillus; species Paenibacillus sp. P4_E11. Next base: position 27,282 of record NZ_JBFUIX010000027.1, read on the forward strand.
TCTGGAGGAGGAGCCAATTGTCGTAGGACATCCGTTGCTCGCTCTGGAGCAGTGTCTGATTACAAGTCATTGCGCCTGGTATTCCGAGAGTTCCTTGTCCAGACTGCAGCACTTCGCTGCCTTGGAGATTAAGCGGATGTTTTCCGGTGAGCAACCTAAGCATATTGTGAACGGTGTAGGGAGATAAACGATAAGGAGATGAGCTGCTCATGCGCGGATTGAAGGGGAAAACGGCCGTCATTACGGGCGGCGCACGGGGGTTGGGCGAGGCGATCGCTGACCGCTTCCATGGGGAAGGGTGCACAGTCTGGCTGTTGGACATAGATCCATCTGGCTTGGAAACGGTGAAGCGGATCAAGGACCGGAACGGCGGAGGTGCGATCCACTTTGTACAGCTGGACATTGCTGATGAGTTACAGGTAGCGGACGCCGCTTCAAGGATCGAACAGGAAAGCACTAGTGTCGACATTCTGGTGAATAATGCAGCGGCCTTCGTATTCAAAGGAATCGATGCGACACACGAGGATTGGGATCGTATCCTGAACGTTAATATCAAAGGCACATCAACCGTAACCAAGTATGTGGCTCCCATGATCGGAAAGTCAGGGGGAGGCGCTATTATCAATCTTTCGTCGATAAGCGGTTTTGTCGGGCAGCCTGAATTCGCAACCTACAATGCGACCAAATTTGCACTGCGCGGATTGACCAAGTGTTGGGCGATTGACTTGGCACAGCATCATATTCGTGTGAACTCGGTTTGCCCAGGGTATATTCGCACGGATGCGTTTGAAAATTCTTGCATCGCCTTGAACCGCGATATCGATGAGGAAGACAGACGCGTATCTGAATTCCATATACTAGGCAGGCAGGGTAAGCCGGAAGAAGTAGCCGGGGCAGTCGCTTTTCTTGCTTCGGACGATGCCTCCTTCATTACCGGCACCGACCTGCACGTAGACGGTGGGTATTTGGCCAAGTAGAGAAGTAGAGGCTGTCGATTGATAGAGGGAAAACGGCCGTTCCAAGTGAAAAAGGACCCCTTCAGCTCAAACATCTTGTTTGAACCTCCTTTGATTGTAAAAGGGATTTCGCGGTATGGAGGTTCAAGCCAAACTCGCCGGGGTCCTCTTTTTCACTTTCCACTCCTTTAACCACAATGAATAGACAGCCTCAAGTAGTGAGTTAGTAGGAAGGAGCGAATTATTTTGAAATCGTTAGTATATAAGGGGCCTAGACAGCTGGAGCTGCAGGAGACGGAAATGCCGGTTCCAGGACAGGACGAAGTGTTAATCAAAGTAGAAGCTGTCGGGATTTGCGGCAGCGAGTTGGAAGGCTACTTGGGGCATAGCTCTGTGCGTGTCCCTCCACTCATCATGGGTCACGAGTTCTGTGGCGTGGTGGTTACGCCGGGTTCATCCTCTGAGAGATTGCAAGCGGGAGACAGGGTGGTAGTCAATCCGCTGATCGCTTGCGGGCGATGTGACCGATGCTTGGCAGGTAGACTGAACATTTGCCGCCAACGTCAGATCATAGGTATTCATCGGCCAGGTGCATTCGCGGAATACGTCACGGTCCCGCGGGCTAATGTTTACCGGGTTCCGCGGGAGATGGACCCCCAGCTCGCTTCACTGGCTGAGCCGCTCGCCGTATGCATTCATGCGCTGAAGCTAGGTCCGGGATTGATCGAGCACCTGGTTGTGATGGGGGCAGGCCCAATAGGTCTTCTTACCGTACAGGCGGCATTGAACATGGGAGTCGAGAAGATTGTAGCGGTGGACCGGCAGCCTGCGAGGCTGGAATACGCTCGGAATTTGGGGGCGATCCCCGCAACTCCGGAACAGCTGGAGCTTATCGCCGGTGAAACATTCGGATCTAGCGGTGTTGACACGATTATCGATTGTGTAGGCGTGCAGGCCACACGTGAGCAGGCGATGCTATTGGTTAATCCAGGTGGAACGATCGTGATGGTTGGCCTAGGTCAAGATCAAAGCGCCTTGTCTATGAACCATCTGGTCAGACAGGAGCTGTCTGTGCTCGGTTCGTATACTTACTCAACTTCTGATTTCGAGCAAGCTGTGGAACTGCTTGTGAAAGGTAAGATTACCGCTGACRATTGGATCGCGAGCTGCGAATTGGAAGAGGGGCCGGCCAGCTTCGAATCATTAGTCGAGGGGCGCGCGGCCGCAGGTAAAATCATCATGACCTTGTAGGGAAGTCCATAGCTTCCTTGGTACTTGCATCCCGGCCGCAGTTTGCATATAATGTTGTATAACAAATGCGTGGACGGAGAAGAGTAAGCAGTGCTTCCTTACAGGGAAGAGGCGCCGCAGATTGAGAGCGTCTCTATGGAACAGGCCGCTGAAGTTCACTCCCGAGCAGTCCTTTGAACCTATTTCGAAAAGTTCACTTTTTGGGGTAGCATTAGAAGGTACCGGTTCCGAGCCGTTAATCGATCAAGTGAAGCTGAGGTCAATGCCGTTCCAGCAACGGGTTGGCAAGCTTAACAAGGGTGGTACCGCGAGCACAATCGTCCCTTACCGGGAGATGGTGCTCTTTTTTGTTTGAATTCAAGGAGGAGGGTATGGAGATGAAGGATCGATTACAGGCTTTGAAGGTTGAAGCGCTGCAGGAATTGGGGCAAGTATCGAGCAGCCAACAGTTAAACGACTTGCGTGTGAAATATTTGGGCAAAAAAGGGCCATTGACGGAAATATTGCGTGGTATGGGCGCATTGAGCGCAGAAGAGCGTCCGATTATCGGTCAGGTAGCGAATGATGTACGTGCTGCGATCGAGGAAGTGATCGAAGCGAAGCAAGCGGAATACCAGCGTCAAGAAACCGAAGGCCGTCTGCTAGCCGAGACGATTGATGTGACATTGCCTGGCCGTCCGTCCGAGCTGGGAGCGGTGCATCCGCTGAACAAGGTCATTCAGGAGATTGAAGATATATTTCTAGGAATGGGCTACACGGTTGCAGAAGGGCCAGAAGTCGAGAAAGACTACTATAACTTCGAGGCGCTCAACTTGCCAAAAGACCACCCCGCTCGCGATATGCAGGATTCGTTCTATGTAACCGAGGACATTCTGATGCGGACCCATACGTCGCCGGTGCAAGTGCGAACGATGGAGAAGCGCAACGGTGAAGTGCCGGTTAAGATTATTTGTCCAGGCCGCGTGTACCGCCGCGATGACGACGATGCGACTCACTCCCATGTGTTCACACAGATCGAAGGGCTTGTTATCGACCGTAACATTCGCATGAGCGATCTGAAGGGAACCTTGCTGCAATTCGTACAGGAGATGTTCGGCAAGCAGACGCAAATTCGCCTCCGTCCGAGCTTTTTCCCTTTTACCGAGCCTAGTGCTGAGGTGGATGTGTCCTGCATGATGTGTTCCGGTCATGGCTGTCGCGTCTGCAAGCATACTGGTTGGCTGGAAATTCTCGGCTCCGGGATGGTTCATCCCAAGGTGTTGGAGATGGCCGGTTACGATCCTAAGGAATACAGCGGCTTCGCATTCGGAATGGGCGTTGAACGGATTGCGATGCTGAAATATGGCGTGGATGATATTCGCCATTTCTACACGAACGATCTGCGATTCTTGAAGCAATTCGTGCACATATAAACGATTGGGAAACGGAGGGACAAGAAGATGAAAGTATCCTACAAATGGTTGTTGGAATACGTGGATTTATCCGGGTTTACCGCGTCGGAATTGGCAGAAAAATTGACTCGCAGCGGCATCGAGGTCGATGTGGTGGAGAACCGCAACAAAGGCGTGGAAGGCGTTGTGGTCGGTTATGTCAAATCGCGGGAGAAGCATCCCGATGCGGATAAGCTGAGCGTATGTATCGTAGATGCGGGCCAGGACGAAGACCTGCAGATCGTCTGCGGTGCGCCTAACGTGGCAGCGGGCCAAAAGGTTCCGGTTGCAGTCGTGGGAGCGACGTTGCCTGGCGATTTCAAGATCAAGAAGGCGAAGCTCCGTGGAATGGAGTCGCAAGGCATGATCTGCTCGGCCAAGGAGCTGGGCTTGAACGATAAGCTGCTGCCCAAAGAAATTCAAGAGGGCATCCTTGTGCTACCCGAAGATACGAAGATCGGGGCGTCCATTCTGGATGTGCTCGCGATTGACGATGAAGTGCTGGAGCTCGATCTGACGCCAAACCGCTCTGATTGCTTGAGCATGTTGGGCGCGGCTTACGAGATCGCGGCGATTCTGGGTCGGGAAGTCACGCTGCCGGATAGCGAGCAAGGTCTACACGCGTCCGCAGTCAAGGCCGCCGATCATATCGGCGTCCGCATCACGGCCGCCGAGCAGTGCTCGCACTACGCCGCTCGCCGCATCGAAGGCGTCCACATCGGCCCGTCGCCGCTGTGGCTGCAGAACCGCTTGATGGCGGCAGGCGTCCGCCCTATCAACAACATCGTCGACATCACGAACTACGTGATGTTGGAGTATGGGCAGCCGCTGCATGCGTTCGACGCGGAGAAGCTGACGAATGGCCAGATCGATGTGCGTCTCGCGAACGAGGGCGAAAAGCTTGTCACATTGGATGACGCAGAGCGCGAGCTAACACCGAACATGCTGCTTATAACCGACGGCGTGAAGCCGGTGGCAATCGCAGGCGTTATGGGTGGGGCTAACTCCGAGGTGACACGTGACACCACGACGCTCGTACTCGAATCCGCTCGCTTCGCCGGAGGATCCGTACGGAAGACGTCCCGCCAGTTAGGTCTGCGCTCGGAAGCGAGTGTGCGCTTCGAGAAGGAAGTAAACCCGGAAGCGGTCATTCCAGCTTTGGACCGTGCAGCATCACTAATCGCCCAATATGCAGGAGGGCATGTGAACGAAGGGATCGTCGAAGCCCGGACGCTAGAGCCGCAGCCAGTGGCGATTGAACTGCAACTTGCGAAGATCAACAGCTATCTAGGGACTGAGTTGTCTCAGCTGGAGGTCAAAGTTATCTTCAACCGTCTGCACTTCTCTTACGAGGAAACAGCAGAAGAAACATTACTCGTTCATGTTCCATCGCGCCGTGGAGACATTACACGTGACGTCGATCTGATCGAAGAAGTCGCTCGTCTATACGGTTACGACAACATTCCAACGAGCTTGATTCAGGGTGTAACAACACCTGGATCGCTGACGAGGGAACAACGTATTCGCCGAACGCTGCGGGCATTGTTGACGGGGAGCGGCTTGCATGAGGTAAGCACTTACTCATTCACACATCCAGATCAGATTGCACAGTTCCAGGGCATGTACCCGGCCGCGCAACCTGTGAAGCTGGCGATGCCGATGAGCGAGGAGCGAAGCACTTTGCGGACCAGCTTGATCCCGCATCTGCTGGATACGGCGGCATACAACCGGAATCGGAATACGAATGATGTGGCTATTTTCGAAATCGGTAAAGTGTTCGTTAGCTCAGAAGAACGTTTGACGACCTTGCCGGATGAGTTGCTGATGCTTGGCATTCTCTGGACAGGCAAGCGAAGCGGCGAGCATTGGGGCGGCAAAGCACAGGCCGTAGATTTCTATGATTTGAAAGGGATTTTCGAAACCGTGATTGCCGACCTTGGGATTCAAGGATTGCGCTATTCAGCTGCACAGCCTGATGGATTCCATCCGGGGCGTACGGCTGAAATCACGATTGTCTCGGAACGAGGTGTTACTTTAGTCGGCCGAATCGGTCAACTGCATCCTTCGTTGCAGCAGGCCAAAGATTTGGATGATACTTATGTGCTTGAGGTAGAGCTTCAGCCGCTCTTCGATCATGTAGATTTCGGAATTGCGTACGATCCGCTTCCTAAGTATCCGGCTATCGGCCGAGACATGGCCATTGTTGTGAACCGAGACGTGCCAGTCGGCGATATTTTGGCCAAGGTACGTGAGACTGCAGCTGCTCTGTTGGAATCGATTGAAGTGTTCGATTTATATACGGGGGAACGACTGGGAACGGACAAGAAAAGCGTTGCGTTCGCCCTTGTATACCGTCATTCGGACCGTACGTTGACAGATGAGGAAGTTAGTGAGCTGCATGGCTCTGTAGTGCGGGTTTTGGAAGAAACATTCAGCGCGGAATTACGCAAATAGGAAGGAAATAAGACCGGTCACATCGAATGTAATAATAACGTCGATGGGCCGGTTTTTCTATGGAGCAACACCGCCTTGTCGCGACGAACGATTCCGGGGACCGGAACGAGAACGGAAGGGAAGGGCACGCGATGAAAAATGGCGAAAAAATACGCGTTTCAGTCGATATATACGGACATACATATAAACTTCTTACTACAAATAGCGTTGGTTACGTAAAACGAGTTGCACAGTATGTGAATGATCAGATGCACCAGATTGCGGCAGGTTCACAACGACTGGATATGCCACGAATTGCTGTCCTGGCTGCAGTTACGATGGCCGATGAAGCGTTGAAAATTCAGACCTCAATGGAGCAGCAGACGGCAGAGCTGGAAGAAGCTGAGCGACTGAAGAGCGCTTATGCGGAGCTGCAAGAACAGGCTGCCTTGAAGGAAGTCGAGTATACGACCGAGCTGAATGCGATAATGGAACGTGAGCAGAAGCAGACGGAGGAGCTGGAGCGTGTTCTCGAGTTGTACGATGCTGAGCGCCTAGAACAGAAGCAGCAGACTGCACAATGGAAACAGCAGGAGCAACGTTTGACCGAGGAAATCACCGGATTGCAGCTAGCCCAGCAGAAGGCTCAGGAGAATAGCTACGCTCAACAAGAGCTGTATCTGGAGCGGGAAAAGCAATTGCTGCAGGATTTGCGCGAACAGCAAGAGGTGCACCAGCAACTGCAGGAAGAGCATCGACGCTACCAGCAAGAACAAGGCGAGTTGCTTAGTATCAGCGACCAGGAACTGATCGAGCTTAAGCGACAACGCGAGGAGCTGGAGCACGAGATCGCACGTGCACGGGCGGAGCAGGAGCGGAGTCGCGAGCAACACGAGCGTCAGGCGACTCAGGTGCGCGGGGAGCTGGAGCAGAGCCGAGCGGAATTGGCGAATGCTCAAGCGGAGCAGGCGAAGCAGCGTGAGGAGCATATGCGAGAAGCGGCGCAAGTGCGTGCGGAGTTGGAGAAAGCACAAGCGGATCTGAAGCGAAGCGGCGAGGAGCAAGTGGAGCTGCTGCGTCTGAACGAGCAGGAGCAGGAGCAGAGCCGAGCGGAACTGGCGAAGGCACAAGCCGAGCAGGCGAAGTTGCGCGAGGAGCATGAGCGTGAAGCGGCGCAAGTGCGTGCGGAGTTGGCGAAAGCACAAGCGGAGCTGAAGCAAAGCGGTGAAGAGCAAGTAGAGCTGCTGCGTCTGAACGAGCAGGAGCAGGAGCAGAGCCGAGCAGAGCTGGCGAAGGCACAATCCGAGCAGGCGAAGTTGCGCGAGGAGCATGAGCGTGAAGCGGCGCAAGTGCGTGCGGAGTTGGCGAAAGCACAAGCGGATCTGAAGCGAAGCGGTGAGGAGCAAGTGGAGCTGCTGCGTCTGAACGAGCAGGAGCAGGAGCAGAGCCGAGCGGAACTGGCGAAAGCACAGGCAGAGCAGGCAAAGCAGCGTGAAGAGCATGAGCGAGAAGCGTCGCAGGTGCATGCGGAGTTGGCGAAAGCACAAGCGGAGCTGAAGCGAAGCGGTGAAGAGCAAGTAGAGCTGCTGCGCCTGAGCGAGCAGGAGCTGAGTGAGCAGAAGCGTCAGCGTGAAGAACGCGAACGCGAAGCAGCAAGGGTGCGTGCAGAGTTGGCGAGTGCTCAAGCGAAGCTGACGAAGCAAAGCGAGGAATATGAGCGTGAAGCAGCACAAGCGCGCGAGGAACTGGCAAAAACTCAAGCTGAGCAGAAGCGAAGTGGAGAAGAGCAAATGGAGCTGCTGCGTATAAGCGAGCAGGAGCTGAGCGAGCAGAAGCGTCAGCGCGAAGAGCGTGAGCACGAAGGTGCGCAGCTACGCGCCGAGCTGGCAAAAGCTCAGGCGGAGCTGGTGCGGAGCGGAGAAGAGCAAGCGGAACTGCTGCACATAAGTGAGCAGGAGCTGAGTGAGCAGAAGCGTCAGCGCGAAGAGCGCGAGCACGAAGGTACGCAGCTACGCGCCGAGCTGGCAAAAGCTCAGGTGGAGCTAGCGCGGAGCGGAGAAGAGCAAGTGGAGCTGCTGAGTCTGAGCGAGCGGGAACTGGAACAGAGCCAAGCCGAGCTGGCGAGAGCACGAGATGAGCTGACGAAGCAGCGCGATGAATATGAGCGCGAGTCGGCGCAAGTGCAAGCAAAGTTAGCGAAAGCTCAAGCAGAGTTGAAGCGAAGCGAAGAAGAGCAAATGGAGCTGCTGCGTATAAGCGAGCAGGAGCTGAGCGAGCAGAAGCGTCAGCGCGAAGAGCGCGAGCACGAAGCAGCGCAGCTACGCGCCGAGCTCGCGAAAGCTCATGCAGAGCTCAAGCGAAGCGGCGAGGAGCAAGCGGAGCTGCTGAGTCTGAGTGAGCAGGAACTGAAGCAGAGCCAAGCGGAGCTGACGAAAGCACGAGCAGAGCAGACGAAGCAGCGCGAAGAGCGCGAGCACGAAGCAGCGCAGCTACGCGCCGAGCTAGCCAAAGCTCATGCAGAGCTGAAGCGAAGCGGAGAAGAGCAAGTGGAGCTGCTGAGTCTGAGCGAGCAGGAACTGGAGCAGAGCCAAGCAGAGCTAGCGAAAGCACGAGCAGAGCAGACGAAGCAGCGCGAAGAGCGCGAGCACGAAGCAGCGCAGCTACGCGCCGAGCTAGCCAAAGCTCAAGCCGAGCTGGCGCGGAGCGGCGAGGAGCAAGACGAGCTGTTAGGCTTGAGCGAACAACTTCAGCAGCAGACGGAAGCGGAGAAGACGCAGCTAATGCAAGACTTACAACAGTTGCAAGCAGAAGCCGAACGACTCCGTAAGGCGAATGAGCAGCTACAGCACGGGCAAGAGCTGAAGCGGAAGTTAGCAATGGAGCAGGAGCAGAAGCTACTCGATCAGATCCTAGCCCAGCAAGAATCCCACAAGCGCGAGCTGAGTGTCGCCGAGCAGCAGGGTCATGCGGCGCTGAAGGAGACGGAAGCAGAGTGGCGAGAGAAGTTGCGGCAGGCGGATGAGCAGTTGCATAGCATGCATCAGCAGGTTGAGCGAGCAGAAGCGCAAATCATCGCGATAGAGCAACAGACAGAAGGCTGGCAAGAGGCGGCAGCGGCGCAGGCGGAAACCGAGTGGTTGGCTCGCTTCGAAGAAGCGGAGAAAGAGTGGAGCGAACAACTCGAGCAAGTCCGAGACCGCGAACGATCGCTAGTCGAGCAACTCGAGATTGCCGAGAATACATCGGGTCATAACGACGAGCTGGAAGAGAAGTACCGCAAGCTTCAGTCGGAGTACGCCAAGCTGAAAGTCGAATTCAATGAGTGGATTGAACTTGTTGATATTGTAGAGAAAGAATAAGCGGTGGCAGATGCATTCATATAACGTGTTAGATGTTGTTGTTGCCGTAATCATTGTGGGCGCCATTCTTCTCGGTTACTACCGGGGGTTTGTCGCCCAGCTTGTGTCTATAGCTGGTTTCTTCATTGCCTACCTCGTTGCCTACTTGCTGTACGACGAGCTCGCAGCTGTATTGTCTCGTATTCTTCCTGTTCATTCGTTCAAAGCAGTAGAGCAGTACGCTTTTATTATCGAAGGTCTGAACATCGATACGTATCTATACAACGCGATCAGTTTCGCTCTTCTGTTCTTCGTAACCAAGATTGGATTGACGGTAATAGGTCGTGTTTTGCATTTGGTAACCAAGGTTCCTGGAATCCGAGCAATTAACAAATGGTCTGGGGCGCTGCTAGCTTTAGTTGAAGCGGTTCTGATTGTAGTAATTGGTGTCCATGTAATGGGTGCGCTGCCTTCTGAATCCGTGCAATCCGTACTGGAGCAATCCAAGATAGCTGCCTACATCATGGAACATATGCCCGAAGCAGCTTTGAAACTGCAGCAATTGTGGAGTGCAAGGATATAAACCAAGCTCAACTCACCAGTTTCATTTTTTGCCAAAAATATGATTAGATCAGTCCACAGACGGAGATGTTTACAGGCTGTGGGCTGTTTTTTACAGAATCAGAAAGTATAAACTTCGAGAGATTGCATCCTGATTCGGCATAAAAAGTTACCGCTAAAGACGAACCCGCTTCACCGAGTTGCTCCGTTAGGAGCTTTTTTTATACGTAGAGGTAGTGGTAAAATAAGGTAGGAGAAGTTACGTCACACAAACGGGAGAAGATCCATGAAGATTACCGCTAGAAAATATGCAATCGCAGATATGCTGAGGATTCCGTATCAATGCTCGCCTGTCCTGACTGTATTAGCGGGGGTGCTGATTGTGCTTGGAGGTCTAGTCCCGACCTTGCAGATCGTGGTCACAGCCCAGTTCATCGATGTCGCGATATCCATTGTAAGTGACAAAGCGGCCACTAGCTTGATTTATCCGTCGTTGTTCGGTGTCGTTGCGCTGATTGCGTTCATGTGGATTTCCGGGGAGCTGAAGAAATTCGTCCAGGTGCGTTTGGAGCTCGCCATACGGGAGAAGTTCCGCACAGCCATCGTCGAGAAGAGGGCGAAGCTCGCCTACCAACACATCGAAAATCACGAAACATGGGATCTTATATCCCGGGTTTCGGTCAATCCGGAAACCCAGATGAAAACGGCGTATACCGAGCTGTTGTCGCTCGTATCGACGATCATGCAAGTCGCCGGGATTCTAGTCTTGCTCGTCGCGCAGGTGTGGTGGGCCGCGTTGTTGATCGTAATGTTCTCCGTACCATTGTTCGCTCTCGCCATCAAGAGTGGTAAGGCCAACTATCAAGCCAACCGGGAAGTATCCAACGTGAAGAGGCGAACTGAATATCTTTCCGTTGTGCTCTCCGGCCGTGACAGCGTGGATGAACGGACGTTATTCGGGTACAGCGAAGCGATCAACGACACATGGTACAGCCAATATGAGACAGCCCGGAAAATCGAATTCAGGACCGAGCGCAAATGGTTCGTCAAGATGAAGACAGGCAGCGTGTTGACCGCACTTATTTCCATCCTCATTATATTCGTACTGCTGAACCCTGTATTGTCTGGCGAGCTAACGATTGGGATGTTCATTGCGCTAGTCAACGCTGTATTCGGACTGGTCCAGTTCATGTCCTGGGAGTTTACCCGGAGCGTAGATCAATTGGCCAAGAACAAAGAATACTTGAACGACTTGACCAGCTTCGCTGCGTTGGAAGAAGATGAGGGCGCAAGTGCACCTCCCGCGTTGCCACCCCCAGCCTTTCAATCGCTTGAATTCCGTGATGTTAGTTTCACTTACCCGGGCATGGATAAGAGGATTCTGGACGGCATGAGTTTCCGAATTGAAGCCGGGAGTCATTACGCTTTCGTAGGCATTAATGGAGCGGGGAAGACGACCATTACGAAGCTCATTACAGGGCTTTACGATAAGTATGAAGGAGAAATCCATCTTAATGGCAAGAACTTATCTGAGTATAGCCAGAGTGAATTGAAAGCGTTTTATTCGGTCGTCTATCAAGACTTCGCCAAATATTTCATCTCGATGAAAGAGAATATCGCGGTAGGGGACATCAATGGGATGGCCGGCGGGAGTACCTCGAACCGCATTCAGTCGACGATCGATCATGTCGGTCTAGGTGATGCGGCCAGTAAGCTGCCCCAAGGTATGGATACACCTCTCGGTAAGATCAAGGAAGGTGGACAGGACATATCGGGAGGCGAGTGGCAGCGGATTGCGATGGCTAGAGCCATCATGAATCCAGCACCATTGCGAATACTCGACGAGCCGACGGCCGCTCTGGACCCTATAAGCGAAAGCAAGCTGTACGAGGAGTTCGAGCATATCAGTCAAGACAAGATGACTCTATTCATCAGTCACCGTCTGGGCTCTACCAAGCTGGCGGATGAAATATTCGTTATCGGTGACGGTCGCGTCATCGAAAGCGGCAGCCATAGAGAGTTGATGATCCTTAACGGGATTTATGCAGAGATGTACGAGAGCCAAAGGAGTTGGTACCAGTGATGAAGAACGATACGAATGTTAAAGGTAAGCCCATATCGCTGGCCGTCATCCTCATCAGGCTGTTTCCTACATTCATCATGGCCTATCCCGTTATGTTCATCTTGATCAATATGATCGCGGTCGTTCATGGGGTATCTTTTGGCGTTATCACGTATGTGTCCAATCTGTTCTTCGACTCAGTCGCCGATGCAGTTTCGAGCCGTGCTACGTTCGGCAGTGGGGCTGAAATCGTGTTATGGATGGGGGCAGCATTAGGCGCGACAACGATCGGTACGCAAGTTTTTAATGGCCTTCATAATTTTATGGGCAACACGTTCATAAAGAAAATGAAGGGTTACTTAAGCGTACAAATCAACAAGAAAACAGCGCGTATTGATCCAATATCCTACGAATCTCCAGCCATGCTAGACGATATTAACAAAGCGAACGAGGGCATGGGCAACAGCATGGGATTGGTTTTTCAAAGTATTACGATCGTCACTTTCTATGTTCCCTACTTCCTGTTCATGGGATGGTATCTGTTCACACTTAAGCCCATTCTGGCACTGTCAGTTGTACTTGTATTCGTCCCGGTGTTCATCAGTCAGTTGATTCGAGGCGTCTTGTTTGCCAAGCTTGAAGACCATGCTGCTCCGATCCGACGTGAATATGAATATCTCGAGCGGTGCATCTGTGATCGGGAGTACTTCAAGGAAACCCGGATATTGGGTGCTTTCGGATTTTTTCGCGATCTGTATCAGTCGACGTTGGCACTATTAGGGAAGAAGGTTTGGCAGGCTGAGCGCAAGGCCGGATTGATGGAGCTTGCTATGAAAATGTTGACGTTGGCAGGCTATTTCGGAGTGCTGTATTTATTGTTTGCAGCAATGCTACAGGGAGATATTACGGTTGGAGCTTTTGCAGCCGTATTTGCATCGATCGGACTGATGTTCGGCATTATGGAGGAAGTGATCTCTCAGCATATTGGCAGGATGACTCGGAACTTGGGTACGGTAAGAAACTTTATTCGATTTATGGATTTGCCTGAAAGAGAGGGTAAGGATTTGCCGGTAGACGCTGGTAGCGGGATAGTTCTGGACAACGTGAGCTTTCGCTATCCGGGAGCCGAGGCTGATTCCTTGTCGGGCATATCGCTTGTGGTCAGGCAAGGGGAGACGATTGCCATCGTTGGTGAGAACGGAGCGGGCAAGACGTCTCTTGTCAAGCTGATGACAGGGCTCTATCTTCCCGCAGAAGGTGCTGTACGTCTAGGCGGTGTCGATACGAAGGAAGTATCAGGTAGAGCAATATATAGCGGGATAACGGCGGTGTTTCAGAAGTTCCAGCGGTACAAGATGACGTTGGACGATAACATCCGCATTAGTCAGACGCAATCCCGCAAGCAGCCTGCAGCCGAAGATGATGATCGATTACGCACTGCGGTTGACCAAGCGGATCTGGATACGGGTCCGAACAATTTCCCGCAAGGATACGACACGATGCTGTCCCGTGAATTCGATGGGGTCGATCTGTCTGGCGGCCAGTGGCAACGCGTTGCGATTGCTAGAGGGTTCTATCGTGCTCATGGGTTGATTGTGTTGGACGAACCTACTGCGGCCATCGATCCCATCGAGGAAACGAGAATCTACAACAAATTTGCCGAGATTTCGAATCATGCCACATCAATTATTGTAACCCACCGTCTAGGTTCAGCTAAGATCGCAGACAGGATCGTTGTGATGGACCAAGGGCGAATTGTCGAAGTCGGCACTCATGACGAACTGATGCGGACGGGTGGCAAGTATGCGGACATGTACCAGGCTCAAGCCCAGTGGTACGCGGTCGTATAGTGACCATACTGAACTCCACGCATGAAGGACCCGGCTCCAGGCCGGGTTTTTTCTATTCCTACACACCAAATTCACATCAACCCTCCTATAATATGAATTGCCAAATACCAATGGTGGATACGGTTATCGTGTAAAGGGGGAGTGAGGGTGTGAATCATTCGCAGGATTCCAACAAGACGATGGGACGAAACAAGCAGCTAGTGCGTCGATATTTGCAATTCGTCAAGCCTTACAGGTACTATATCGTAGCGATTGTGGTGCTCGGATTGCTTCAATTCATCGTCCCATTAACAGGCCCGTGGCTGACCAAGATCATGATCGACGACGTGCTGGGACAGTCGAATTCCGAATGGACGTTGAAGCAGATCGTATTGATATTTGCGACAATCTATACGATGAGTGTAGTCGTAACGTTCATACGCAACAACCTGACATCTCGTCTTGGAAACCGCATGGTTGCAGGAATTCGCAGGCAGCTGTATGAGCATATCCAGAGCTTGTCACAACGGTTTTACGACAGCAGGCAAGTAGGAAGTATTCTATCTAGGGTTATCAATGATGTCAACGGGGCGCAGAACTTGATCGGATCGAATGTTATCAATGTAGCTTTCGATATGATTATGGTCATTTTTGCTGCCTTTTTCTTATTCTCGTTGAACTGGAAGCTTGCTTTAATGTCGTTGTGGATACTGCCGATCTATTACTTAACATTTACGAACCTGAACGTGCGAATTCGCTTTGCTTCCCGGTCGGTCAACCGTCAGATGGAGCGCATATCGGGGGTGCTGGTGGAACGCATATCAGGCATGAAGATCGTCCAGTCCTTCAATCGCGAACAGACAGAGCTGGAACGATTCGATAAGCAGACGGATCAGCATGTCCATCATGCCTTGACCGCGCAGCTTCTCTCGAACACGCTGGGTCGGATCAGTCAGGCGGTCGGATATTCGGGGACGTTGATCACGTGGGCGGTCGGCGGTTTTTTCGTAATGAAGGGTGAATTGACGATTGGATCCCTGATTGCCTTCAACGCTTATTTGGGTCAGCTGTATGGTCCCATTCAACGCTTCGCAGAAGTGAATATAACGATTCAGAATGCGATGACGAATATAGAACGCATCTTCGAGGTGCTGGACATCGAGCCTGACGTTAAGAACGTGGAAGATCCCTTGCCGTTGGTGCAATGCAGGGGCGATATACGCTTTGATCAGGTTGCGTTCACTTATGTAACAGAGTTGCCTGTGCCCAAGGATAAGAAGGGATACGATCCGGACATCGTCGAGCGGCAGAGACCACCCAAAAACTTTTATTGGCTGCCACCCAAGACCAAACCGGATCCTCTCCCAACTTCGATCGAAACGAGGGTAGCTCTTCAGAACATCAGCTTTCATGCCAAACCTGGACAAGTCATAGCTTTGGTTGGTCCGAGCGGAGCGGGTAAATCGACATTGATCAACTTCATTCCCCGCTTTTACGATGTGGATGAGGGTGCCGTTTATTTGGACGGCCGGAATATTAAGGAATATGACATTCATGATTTGCGGAAACATATAGCGATCGTGCTTCAGGACAATGTTCTGTTCTCGGGAACAGTTTATGAGAATATCGCGTATGGTCGACCAGATGCAACGATGCAGGAAGTGCATGAGGCGGCTGGTTCAGCGAACGCACACGCCTTCATTATCGAATGGGAGAAGGGTTACGACACGGTACTGGGTGAACGCGGCATGAGACTGTCGGGTGGACAAAAGCAGCGGCTTGCCATCGCCCGGGCCTTGCTCAAAAATCCGCGAATTCTAATACTAGACGAAGCAACATCAGCCCTGGATGCCGAATCGGAAGCTCTTGTAACGGAAGCGTTGAACAATCTGATGGATAACCGCACCACATTCGTGATTGCCCACAGACTCGCCACTGTCGTAAGGGCGGATCAAATTATCGTAATTGACCATGGCGAAATCGTCGAATCAGGTACTCATGTGCAGCTGTTACAGTCAGGTGGATTATATCGTGAGCTGTATGAAAAGCAATTGAAGGCGATGCGTCCGGAAGGGCTGGAGCAGGTGTTAAGTGAGGTACAGTAATGAGTTTTCCCAAATACAAAAGAGCAGCCTATAATTAGGCTGCTCTTTTCATTAACCGCTTATTCTACTACAATTTTGGCTTTCATCTTACCATGATCAGCACCGCATGGAATGCTGCATTGAATATCGTAAGTGCCGGCTTTTTCGAATTTGTATTCGACGGTTTTGTTCGTGCCGACTTCAAGATTGATACCAGATGCTTTAACACCGTGTGCGCCGTCCGTGCTGGCTAGTGTTACTTTGTAAGTTTCGCCTGCTTTTACTTTATATTCGGCCTGATCGAATTTCCAGTTGGTTGCTGTGATTTTCAATTCTTTAGCTGACCCGGATGCTGGTGTTGCTACAGCCCCTGGAGAAGCTGCTGGTGTAGGTGTTGCGGATGGCTTGACTTCTTCTTTCTTGCTGCATGCTGCGATCGTGAAAATAACAGTTAGTGCCATAATTGCTACGATAATCTTTTTCATCAAAAAACCCTCCGTTTATTGGAAAATGATGACTGCCTAATTCATTGTACACTATTGCGGCAGCGGAGGACGTGACAGTGTTGTGAATTTATTGGCTGCAACGAAAAAAAAGCCTGCCCAGTTAGTTGGACAGACTTGTAAGCATCAAGATTTGGTGCCTAGGTAGCGTTCTTCTCTCTCTTCGTTGCATCGAATGGCGTACTGACTGGAATGAACAGGTCGATAATCCCGATGACCAAGGCAGCCAGGATGGCACCAATCATAGATACGGACACTCCGCTCACGATGAATTGGGCGAACCAGATAATCGCGGCGCTAGCGACAAATCCGACGATTCCTCGCCCGAACGGGGTAATACGTTTGCCGAAGATGCCCTCAATAATCCAGCCGACCACGGCAATGACAAGAGCCAGGAAGAATGCGCTCCAGAACCCGCCGATGCTGAAAGCCGGTACAATCCAGCCAACCACCATCAAGACGATTGTGGCCACAACCAAACGGACAAGATGACCCAGGAAATGCATGATGTATCCTCCTTCAAGTATTTTGGTTATTTCCGTTCGCGATTATTGTTTGCTAATTCGGCGGAAGTATTAGTCCCACATGTCGGCAAAAACAGTTATATTTAAAAATTAGCAGTCCCGAAAAAGTGATTACCATGCGCTTCTAAGGGCTTTTTACCTTATAGAAGGAAGTCGGGGAATAGCAAATCATCAATCAGTTCGGCTATAATAATAAGGAGAAGAAAGGGTTTTGCAACTCAGGAGGGGTCCTACAGTGAATACGAAAATTTTACATACATTGGAGTTTGCCAAAATAACAAGGAAGCTTATGGAGCATGCCGCAACGTCGCTTGGAAAAGCACTTGCTGAAGCGTTGCAGCCGAGCTCTGACCTAGAGACGGTGAAGCGGCTGTTGCAAGCTACGGATGAATCTGTAAAGGTCGACCGGTTGAAGGGCGGCGCTCCGTTCGGTGGAATCCGCGATGTCAAGCCTGCCTTGCAGCGAGCTCGTATCGGAGGCATGCTGAACACTGCTGAGCTACTGGACATTGCCAACACGGCGTCAGGCGGGCGTAGATTGAAGCGGTATATTCAGACCGTGCATGAAGGCGACCCGATCCCAAGTCTTGTCGAGGTATGCGAGACGGTCGGTGACCATAGCGAAGTGGATCAAGCGATTCGGGCTTGTATTGATGAGTCAGCCGAAGTGATGGATAGCGCCAGTCCGGAGCTTGCCAGAATTCGACATGAGCTGCGCACAAGTGAATCGCGAGCTCGCGACAAGCTGGAGCAGATGATCCGCACTTCCTCGGTTCAGAAGATGCTTCAGGATTCGCTCATTACGATTCGCAACGACCGCTATGTCATTCCCGTCAAATCGGAATACCGCAGTCACTTCGGCGGCATTATTCATGATCAATCTGCTTCTGGCGCTACCTTGTTCATTGAACCGGAAGCTGTCGTCACCTTGAACAATAAGCTGCGCGAGCTCAAGATGCGGGAAGAAAAGGAAATCGAAAAGATTTTGCTGCGTCTAACCGACATTGTAGCTGAGGTTGCCGAGGAGTTTCGATACACGGTCGAAGCGTTGGCCGAACTCGATTTCATATTCGCCAAGGCGGGTCTTGCTCGCGAGTTGAAAGCCACATGGCCGATCATGAACGATCGCGGCTTCATCAAGATCAAGAAAGGCCGCCATCCCCTCATTTCCCCTACAGCAGTCGTACCGCTCGATCTGGAGCTGGGGAATCAGTTCTCGACCATCATCGTGACCGGTCCGAATACCGGGGGGAAGACGGTCTCGCTCAAAACCGTTGGTCTGCTCAGTCTGATGGCGATGTCAGGCCTGTTCATACCTGCCGAGGACGACAGCCAGATGTGTGTGTTCGATTCGATCTTCGCGGACATTGGTGACGAGCAAAGTATTGAACAAAACTTGAGTACATTCTCCAGTCATATGACGAATATTATAAGCATCTTGAGGGATATGACACCCAAGAGCCTTGTCCTGCTTGATGAGTTGGGGGCCGGGACCGACCCTTCTGAGGGCTCTGCGCTTGCCATCGCGATGCTCGAAGACATTCATCAGTTAGGCTGCCGCACGATTGCGACGACTCATTATAGTGAGTTAAAGGCTTATGCGTTCGAACGAAAAGGAATTATTAATGCCAGTATGGAATTTAATGTACAGACGCTAAGTCCGACATATCGGCTGCTCGTCGGTGTGCCGGGGCGAAGCAATGCGTTCGCCATTGCTGAACGGCTCGGCCTGCCGCGCCGGATCATCGAGACGGCGCGCGGGCAAGTGGGCGAGGACGACCTCCGCGTCGAGTCGATGATCGCCTCGCTAGAGGCGAATCGCGCGACCGCTGAGGCGGAGCGCCGCAATGCCGAGCAGCTGCGCGGCGAGGCGGATAAGCTGCGGCGGCAGCTCGCGGACGAGCAGCAGCGCTTCCATGAGCAGCGCGACAAGCTGCTCGCCCGCGCGGAGCAAGACGCGCGCGATGCCGTCGCCAAGGCGCGAGCGGAGGCCGACGAGGTCGTCCGCGAGCTGCGGCGACTGGCGCTGGAGGAGCGCGGCGCGGTGAAGGAGCACAAGCTGATCGACGCCAAGCGGCGTCTCGATCAGGCCGTGCCCGAGCTGCGCGACAAGCAACCCCAGCGCGCCGATGCGATGCGGAAGGCTGAGGCGGTGGAGGCGGGCGACGAGGTGAAGGTCGTCCACCTGAATCAGAAGGGGCACGTCGTGGAATTGGTCAATGACAAGGAAGCGATGGTTCAGCTTGGAATTATGAAGATGAAGGTGAGGCTTGATCAGTTGGAACTGATCAAGTCCGCACCCGCCAAGCCGGTACAGCAAGTAGCGGCGACAGTCAAGCGCACCCGCGACGACAATGTTCGGATGGAACTGGACTTGCGGGGCTCCAATCTGGAAGAAGCGATTGTAGACACCGACCAGTTCCTGGATGAGAGCTTCCTGAACAATCTGGGACAAGTTTTCATCATCCATGGCAAGGGAACGGGTGTGTTACGTACAGGGTTGCAAGAGTACTTCCGCAAGCATAAGCATGTGAAGAGCTTCCGTCTTGGCAATTACGGTGAAGGCGGCGTAGGTGTGACTGTGGTCGAATTGAAATAACATTTTTATGATTTCATCATAAGGAATGAAACCGTCTGAGCTGTAATGCGTATGAAATGGATGTAACGGTAACGATCAACGTGCTTGCAAGCCGGATGATGTTAAGGATGACGATTTCAACCATAAACCACTATATGCGGGAGGAAATGAACAATGGGAGTATTTAAGAGATTACGTGATATGACAATGGCATCGATCAATGACTTGCTGGACAAAGCGGAAGATCCAGTCAAGATGCTGAACCAGTTTCTGCGTGATATGGAAGAAGATATTCTGGAAGCAGAAGCCGCAGTCGCGAAGCAAATCGCCATTGAGAAGAAATTCAAGCAGCAAGTTGAAGAATCTCAGGATTTGGTTTCTCGCCGTGAGGAACAAGCTCTTAAGGCGCTGGAACAAGGTAACGAGGATCTCGCTCGCCGTGCGCTGCAAGACAAGAAGGAACAACAAGCGAAGCTCGATGAATTCACCAATCAGCATACGATTGCCAAGACTAACGCAGATCGTCTTCGCAATCAACTGGATGAAATGAAGGACGAATTCAACAAGATGAAGTCCAAGAAAGATCTACTGGTAGCACGTGCAGAGGCGGCTAAGGCGCAGAAGACGATCAACCAGGCTATGTCTGGATTCGGCACCGATAATGCAGCCAAAGGCTTCGATCGTATGAGCGAGAAGGTGCTGCAGCTGGAAGCGGAAGCCGAAGCGAGCAGTGAAATCCGTTCTTCCAACCGATCCCTTGATGATGAGCTGAGCCAGCTCGACAAGACAGGCGGCGTGGAAGACGAGATGGCGGCGCTGCGGGCTAAGCTGGCAGCAAAAAATAACAAAGCGTAATCGTAATATCTGTATTTGAATGTGCTATAATGGTTGCAGAGAGACCGCGGAAAGCGTTGCTTTTCCGGTCTCTTCAGCCATTTAACTCTTGTTTTGTTTTGCCTTTCGGGGTCCCCGGATCGCCTTCTCCTAGTGGGTGCGGGGTGTTGTTGAGAAAGGACGGCTGATAATCGATGGTTGAGGAAGTGGATGTGTTAATGGCGAACCCGTATTTGGAAACGCTAGCTTTTTTCTCTGTGGCTATATTGGCTCTTGTCGTGTTTTTGGCTATATTCGAGTTTGTAACCCGTTACAACGATTGGGCCGAGATTAAGAAGGGGAATATCTCAGTTGCCATGGCACTCGGCGGGAAGATATTCGGGATTTGCAACATATTCCGATTTGCTATTCTGAACAACGATACGATTCTGCACTCCTTAATTTGGGCTAGCTTTGGTTTTGTGTTGCTGCTGGTCACTTATTTTATATTCGAATTCCTGACTCCCGTGTTCAAGATCGATGAGGAAATCGAGAAGGACAACAAAGCGGTTGGGTTGTTATCGATGGTCTTATCGGTTGGTTTATCTTATGTAATTGGAGCGAGTGTGACATAATGAGATGAAGTATTTATGGGGAACCCTGTTCGCCCTTGCGCTTGTTTTTTTCGGCATTGGCGTGTACTATTTAATGAAATAACGTGAGTAAAGGGAGGGCTGAGGGCATGAACGATTCGCAGAACGCGATTTGTCCCTGGTGCCAGACCGAGATCGTGTGGGACGAGGAATTGGGTCCGGAGGAACAATGTCCGCATTGCCTAAACGAGCTGTCCGATTATCGTAGTGTGAATGTGCTAGGCACAGACGACGAGAACGGAGCTTATGTGGATGAGGAAGAAGACGAAGATGAAGTCACAGTCGAGAGCCCAGTGGAGTCATCTGCTTCTACAGCCTTGGGATCGGATGACTTGTACACGATATCTTCGTACGAGGCGGCCTCCCGGCATTTGATGGACCGGCAGGACGTGTATACGGATTGCGGCGTATGTGGAGTTGAGATGCTGCATATGGGAACACTGGAGCCTGCAGGCCTTGCGAAGCTCCCGGAGGGTATGTCTGAGCTGCAACCTCCCCTGCTAGGTGGTAAGCTGGAGTTGGATGCTTTCGTCTGCCCGACGTGCTTCCGTGTGGAGACGAAGCTGACGGACCTCGCAAGAATGAAATTTGTGCAGCAACTAACCGATCTGGGTAATCCGGATCATTGAGGACAAGCTTGATCGCTAGACAGCCGAACGTTACGACGGGTCGGCTGTTTTTTTTGACAATTCAGAAAGTATAACTTCGCTGATTGTTCATTGTCTCGGCAAACGCAAGGCGTCAAAGGACGCCGTTAGGCGTTTATCCTTGTAGGATTCCCATTCGTTAGTGTGCTTGACACGACAGGAGAGGAGCGCACAACATGACATTTGTAGGAGTTCTTAGTATTGTAGGAGTTGCGATTGTTGTGTTAGTCTATTTCGTCTACCAGACCTGGATAGTGGAGCGGAGACAGATTACGCTCGATTCCCAGCTCGGAGGCGAGGTTACGATTGTCCAGTTGTCTGATCTTCATGGCAGGACCCGATTTCTGAATGGGGGAATTAGCCGCATCGTGAACCGGATGAACCCCGACATTGTATGTGTGACAGGCGATTTGACGAACCGGCTAGAGCAACTACCCAAGGTGATCCGCGAGCTTGAACGTATACACTGCAACCATATTTATTTCATCCCCGGCAATCACGAATGGTACGAATATTCGCTCCTCCGCAAACGATTCTATAGCCGTGAGCAATACGAGGAGACGAAGCGCAAGCTCGGATTAGCGGGAATCGTCGTACTGGAGAATGAATATGCTGTGGTACAGACGAACGGTGGTCGTGTCGCCATCAGTGGATTTGATAATTCGTTTTACGGAAACGAGAAGCCATTCCACATTCCAAGATCTAAGAAAACTTTATACTCCGTTGCGCTCGGACATTCGCCGAGTATTGTTAGCTTTCTGAAGCGCAACGCCATTGATTACGATCTGCTGCTGGCTGGTCATACACATGGCGGGCAGATCAATCTGTTCGGGTGGAGCTACGGGTCCTACCGACGTTATCATGTCGGCTTGCGCAGCATAGAAGGCAAGCGCTGGTTCTACATTAACCGGGGGTTGGGTAACGTGCATCTCCCTATTCGGATCGGCAGCCGCCCGGAGATTACGGCATTCCGGATCAGTGGGAAGCAGTGATCTGCTGGGGTAAGTGGTAGGGTAAAAGATACGGGTCCCCGCAAAGTAATCGGAATATGCAACGGAGATTCGTGTCACTTTGTGGGGTAAAGATACGGGGTCCCCGCAAAGTAATAGGAATAAGCTGCAAAGGTTTCGCGTCACTTTGTGGGGTAACTTTAGCATGATTCGGTCAAAGTGGGGAACGTTATAAGAAGTCGCCGAATGGCTGGCAATTCGAACAGAACATAGGTGATCTTCATGCATACGAAAAACCGCTCTTGGATGAATGCAATGAATTCCGAGCGATGGAATGAAAATGATCATTCCGCTGCGCCTCAACCCCGCAAACCGCGCGCTCATCTGAACAGCCAAGCATGGCTGCTGCTCCTTGTGAACGGGTTGTTCGCGGTAGCCAATGCTTTATCGGGAACGTTCGTCAATGTGTACATATGGAAGGTGAAGAACGATTTCGCGCTGATCGGCTGGTTCGCTTTCTCCAGCCAAGTAACGATGGCCATAACGTTTTGGTTGGCGGGCAAGTGGGTGAAGGAAGGCAACAAGATGAATGCTCTGCGGCTGGGTGTCGTTATATCCGCGGTTTTCTACTTACTCGTCCTATGGCTGGAACGATCAGCGGTCGATTGGATCGTCCCTCTGGGTATGGTGCAAGGACTGGCTTCAGGCTTTTATTGGTTGGCGTTCAATGTGGTGTATTTCGAGATTACGGACGCTCAAAACCGGGATCGGTTTAACGGTTGGGCTGGTTTACTCGGGTCTGGTGCGGGAATGATTGCTCCCTGGATTTCGGGATTCGTCATTTCACGGTTGACAGGCAATACAGGCTACCGTTGGATTTTCGCGGTCTCGTTAGGGGTATTCTTGCTCGGTGTAATCGTTAGTTTTTTTCTCAAAAAACGCAAGGTAGAAGGGTCATACGAGTGGTTGCTCGGCTATCGCGCATTGGTGGCAAGTGAAGGGCCGTGGCGCAAAGTGTTCGTGGCTTTAATTGGTCAAGGGATGAGGGAAGGCGTATTCGGCTTCATCATTGGACTCTTGATCTACATCGCAACGCAGAGCGAGATGAATATCGGCAACTTCTCCTTAATCACATCCGCGTTGGCGCTCGTGAGCTTCATGATCGTAGGCCGATTTATCAAACCGCGGTATCGCAAATGGAGCATGCTGGTCGGGGTTGTCGCGATGATCGCCGTTATTGTGCCTTTTTTCTGGTCAATCAGCTATAAGACTTTGTTAATATTCGGTATAGGAACGGCTCTGTTCATCCCGTTCTATATCATTCCTATGACTTCTTCTGTGTTCGATTTGATCGGTAAGGATGAAGAAAGCGCCAGACAGCGTGTTGAGTATGTGGTCATGCGGGAAGTGGGGTTGAATATCGGGAGGATGGCGGGTACGTTATTGTTCATTCTTGTAGTCTCTCTTACCGGTGCATCGCCATTGTCGCTCAACTGGCTGCTGCTCGGGATCGGAAGTTCTCCCTTGCTCGCCTGGTGGTTCATGAGAAGCAACCTTGTGCCCAAGACAAT
The DNA here is from genome assembly GCF_056401635.1 of Paenibacillus sp. P4_E11. Classification (NCBI taxonomy): domain Bacteria; kingdom Bacillati; phylum Bacillota; class Bacilli; order Caryophanales; family Paenibacillaceae; genus Paenibacillus; species Paenibacillus sp. P4_E11. Next base: position 51,465 of record NZ_JBFUIX010000027.1, read on the forward strand.
CAAGTGAATTCCGATAAACTTACAGAGGTACACACTCAAGTGGTGTGATATAATGTAGGTGTTACTTCATGGGAGATGGGAGAGGGCGGTCTTATGAACCGAAGAATGGTGAATGATGTTACCGAGCTGATCGGGGACACGCCTGCAGTAAGGCTGAACCGAATCGTTGGGAAGCAGGATGCGGAAGTGGTTGTGAAGCTGGAATATTTCAATCCTAGCCGCAGCGTGAAAGACCGCGCGGCTTTTAATTTGATTGCACGTGCGGAGCAGGATGGTCAGCTCCAGCCGGGGGCTACGATTATCGAGCCGACGAGTGGGAACACCGGTATAGGACTTGCGATGAACGCCGCTGCCAAAGGCTACAAGGCAATCATGGTCATGCCAGACAATTCTACGAAGGAACGCATCAACATCTTGAAAGCATATGGTGCGGAAGTGGTGCTGACTCCTGCTGCAGAACGGATGCCTGGCGCGATCCGCAAGGCGGAGGAGTTGCGTGATCTGATCCCTGGCAGCTTCATTCCGCAGCAGTTCGAGAATCCGGCGAACCCGGACATTCACCGCACAACGACCGCTCGCGAAATCTATGAGCAGATGGAAGGGCGGTTGGATGTGTTCGTCGCCACCTCGGGGACAGGCGGTACGATTACCGGCACCGGTGAGGTGTTGCGCGAGCTTATTCCCGGCATCGAGATACTCGTCGTCGAGCCGAAGGGCTCGCCTGTGCTGTCCGGTGGACAACCAGGCCCGCACAAGCTGGTCGGCACGAGCCCGGGTTTCGTTCCGGCGATCCTGAACACTTCGGTCTACGACCGCATTATTCAGGTCGCTGACGAGGACGCGATCCAGACGGCTCGCGATCTCGCTACGAAGGAAGGCATCCTCGTCGGCCCATCGGCCGGGGCTTCGGTCTGGACCGGGCTACAGGCGGCGCGTCGCCTTGGCCCTGGCAAGCGGGTACTATGCATCGCGCCGGACACCGGCGAGCGGTATTTGAGCATGGGCATCTTTGGTGAAGTGTAAGTATAAATTTGGATCATAAGAGGCTGGTTCCGGCTAATGAAGCTGGGGAGCAGCCTCTTATTTTTTGTACGTATGTACCAACTCCTACCCCATCGCCTACCAAAGAACATTGTGCAGTTGATGTGGAGCGCAGGAGGTATTCGTATACTTCGCCCACTGGTGGCCGTCGATCACAACCAATAATCCAGTGCCTTCTCTTCCAGAACATATTCGTGATAACGCTGATTGCCCTTGTCCAAGGGTCGGATTAGGCGCATCTCCATTAGGTTGCGCAGCACGTTGCGGTTAGCTTCGTGTTCCATATTCAACCAGGAGCCCACATCTTTTAGACGAAAGGGTCGATTTAAACGCAAGGCATAGCGGATCACTTCACGTTCGTACACTGTCAGTTCTGTGTTAGCCTTCCCTTGCACCGCGGAATATCGACCTAGCAATTCATATACGACTCATTGACAGGCATCCGGTTTTTTATTCAGCTCATCCCAAGAGAATGGAATATACTTGTACCCATACATGGCGATCGTGCGTACACGTGCCCGTTCGAAACTGAAGCGGTCTCGAGTGATATTCTCAGCATGCGCCACGTATCCCTCGCTCTCAAAAGCAAGCCCGAGTGGTTCGTAGAAGATATCAATGTAGATTTTTACTCCCGATGCGCTGACGAGCTCATACTCCAGAATTATACCGCGGAACGATTTCAGCACCGGCCAAATGATCTCTCGCAGCAATTTTTTCTCACCAATTAAATCTTTCTTCAATAGCTCCAGTCTTTGCCCCTTCGCTGTACGCTGCTGTTCTTTCAAAAACAACTCAAACTCCTGCTCAAACCTGTCGAACATGGATAGTCTCCTCCTGGGAATAAAAATGGGCAACAAAAAAGCCGTCTGCTCTCGAAAGAGACAAACGGCGTGTGCTTCACACAGTTCAAAAACCTTCACACCAAATTCATGTGCGGTCCTATACAATGTAGGTATAAGCTGGTAAAGCGTTTACATCCGATTAATCGGGAGGGTGTTTGCTGTGTCGCGCATTTTATTCAATCATGTGTTCAAGATGTATGGGAAAGAAAAGCTGCCGGTCGTGAAAGATTTCAACTTGGAAATTAGCGACAGGGAGTTCATGGTGTTCGTAGGTCCGTCCGGCTGTGGCAAATCGACTACGCTACGGATGGTGGCCGGGCTCGAAGATATTAGCAAAGGCGAAATTTACATCGGCGATAAGCTGGTCAATGATTTGCCGCCGAAGGACCGGGACATTGCGATGGTATTCCAGAACTACGCGCTTTACCCGAACATGTCGGTGTACGAGAACATTGCGTTCGGGCTTCGCTTACGCAAGTTGCCGAAGCATGAGATCGACACGGGTGTGAAGCGGGCGGCGCGCGTTCTCGAGATCGAGCAGTTCCTCGACCGCAAGCCGAAGCAGCTGTCGGGGGGACAACGGCAGCGGGTTGCGCTCGGGAGAGCGATTGTACGCGAGCCGGAAGTGTTCCTGATGGACGAGCCGTTGTCCAATCTGGATGCCAAGCTGCGCGTACAGATGCGCACAGAGATTATTAAGCTGCACAAGCAGCTCGGGGTTACGACGATCTATGTGACCCATGACCAGACCGAAGCGATGACGATGGGCAACCGGATCGTCGTCATGAAGGACGGGATCATTCAGCAGGTCGACACTCCGGAGCAAATCTACAATAATCCGGTTAATACGTTCGTGGCTGGCTTTATCGGTTCACCACCGATGAATTTCATCCAAGGCCGACTTGAAGAGCATGAAGGACGGCTGGAATTCCACACGAATCGCTTCGCCCTCGAGATCCCTCCTGGCAAGGCGGCAGATCTACGTAACAAGCGGCTTGTTAACAAAGTGATCCTGCTTGGTGTGAGACCCGAGAATGCGAGTGTCGAGTCGATTATGTTCGAGGCGTTCCCGAGAGCCGTTATCACCGGCGTGCATCTGCTAAGTGAATTAATGGGTGCGGACCGCTTTGCGTACTTGGATATTGGCAGCAAAACGAATCTGGTTGTCCGGGTCAATCCGCGCAACATGTTCGATGAAGATACGAAGATTGAAGTGGCGATCGATATGAGTAAGGTGCTGTACTTCGATGTAGATACAGGAGCGCGCTTAATCGATTAACGCATCAAAGCCCAGCTTCACTTTTTTGGGGAGAAGTTGGGGAAGATGGGGTAAAAATAGGAGGAGGTAATCATTTTCATGAGCAGAAAATGGACCCTATGGCGTCCAACGGCGATTCTCGTGATGGCTGCTGCCGTAATCGTCTCCGGCAACCTTCCCACTTCGGTCGGACCCGCCTATGCCGATAATACAGCGCCTCCTGCATCCGGAGCCGCCGATAAGAAAGTGCCTGCACTGAATGACGAGCTAGGCGCTTACTACCTCGATGTATTGGCCGATTGGACACAGAAAGGCTACAAGCCGACCACACAAGCTCCAGTTATCGTTCCTGGTGCCTCTATCACCTCGCAAGCCGACAACAAACTCGCTGCTGTTGGATCGTACGAAGGAAAATCAGGTGTTCTGGTGTGGAAGAGTGATCGGGAGAACTGGATCGAATACGAGGTCGACATCGCGCAGGACGGTTTGTACGAGATGGCCATGTCGTATCATCCCTACAATGATCCAGCCAAGTCTACCGTATCGGCGAGCCGGCATCCGGCGATTCTGGCGCTGCAAATCGATGGGATCTATCCTTACCGCGAAGCCCGTGCCTTAACGTTCAAGCGGAAATTCAAGGATGATTTCCCGGTCAAGAAAGCGGAGAACGGCGACGACATTCGTCCTCGTCCCACGGAGCTGAACGAATGGATCAATGAACCAGTCGTCGACTCGGCTGGAGGTTATGAGGAGCCGCTTCAATGGTACTTGACCAAGGGCAAACACAAGCTGCGCTTCTCGGGTTCGTCGCCGATCGTCATTGAATCGTTCGCGTTCAAGCCGACGACGACCTTACCGGATTACAAGCAGTTATCGACGGCGCGCTCTGTCAAGCAGACGGAAGCTGCCAAGGCGGCAGTTGTGCCTACGGTCCAAGCGGAGCAGGTGGCATGGAAAAACGACGTCGCCATTCAGATGGTAGCGAATCAAGACCCGTTGAACTTACCCAAAGCGGGCGGCTATAACATTTTCAATACGCTTGGTGGCGACCGCTGGCAAACCGGGGGACAAACCGCTGCATGGACGATTGATATACCGGAGACGGGGCTGTACCAGCTCGCTATGCGTTCGTATTCAGGCTTCGCATCGAACAAGGCCGTATTCCGCACGATTGCGATTGACGGGAAAGTTCCGTTCAAGGAGCTGCTTGCCTATCGGTTCCCTTACTCTATCAAGTGGCAAGGAACCGTTCTGGGAGACGAGAATGACCACCCCTATGAGTTTTATCTGGAGAAGGGTAAGCACACGCTCAGTATGACGGCCACCATAGGTCCGTTCCAGCCTGTCATCGTGCAAGGGGAGCGGGTGACGAACCTGCTTCGTCAGGTCGATGAAGAAATCCGGGCGATGAATGGCGGTCAAGTGGACAAAAACCGTACCTGGAAAGTAGTAACCGACTTCCCCGAGCTGCCCAAGCAGTTAGAGGAAACGAAAGTGCAACTGCAGAAGATGGCTGATATGATGCTCGCGGCGAACAAGCAGCGGGACAACACGGTACAGACCATTGAAACGACGATGCAGGATTTGAATGACTACCTGAAGCATCCCAATGAAATTCCGTATCATATGGACGATATATCCAGCATGATCGAGCGAATTGGAGGGATACGAGAGATTCTCGTCCGCTCACCGCTCATGCTCGATCAAATCTATACGGTACCGGCCGGAAAGTCTTTTCCGAAGATGGTGGCTAACTTGTGGCAGCGGATGGGCGGAACGTTCAAAGGATTTATCTACTCCTTCATTCGCAAGGAAGACATCAACAAAGTTGACGACGACACGTTGAACGTGTGGGTTAACCGCGGCCGCGACTATGTCAATCAGTTGCAGGAAATTGTGAACGATACGTTCACCCCGCAGACCGGTATCAAAGTGAAGGTGAACCTGCTACCGAATGAGGGTCTTCTCGTACTGGCCAATGCTGCAGGTCTGTCACCGGACGTAGCGCTCGGTCAGCCGCAGGACAAATCAACTGATTTCGCGATGCGCAATGCGTTGCTCGATTTGTCCCAATTCCCTGATTTCCAACAGACGGCGAAACAGTTCGCACCAGGTGCGCTGCTGCCGTTCTACTACAATGGCGGGTATTATGCACTGCCAGAAACACAATCGTTCAAGGTGTTGTTCTACCGCAAGGACATCTTGAAGCGGCTTGGGCTGAAGGTGCCGGACACATGGGATGAAGTGTATGAAATGCTGCCGACCTTGCAGCAGAACGGCTATAACTTCTTCGTGCCGCCGACCGACAATCTCCCTTTCTTTTACCAAAACGGGGCAGAATACTTCACCAAGGATGGCATGAAGACATCGATGAATACGCCGGAAGCGTTCAAGGGCTTCAAGCAATGGACCGATCTATTCAACATCTATGATTTGGAGAAGCAAGTACCGAACTTCTTCCAGCATTTCCGCAAAGGCGATTTCCCGATCGGTGTTGCTGACTACAATATGTATGTCACGCTTTCCGTTGCGGCGCCGGAGTTGGCGGGTTGGTGGGGAATTGCACCGATGCCGGGTATGAAGCAGTCGAATGGGACAGTAGAGCGTTGGGCGGCTGGCGGACAATCGACCGGATTCATCTACAAATCGTCGAAGCATCCGAAGGAATCGTGGGAATTCCTGAAGTGGTTGCTGTCGGCCGAAACGCAAGAGCGCTATGGCTCTGATCTGGAGTCGTTCAACGGGATTGCCTTCCGCTGGAATACAGCGAACATCGAGGCATTTACGAAGCTGCCTTGGCCGAAGGACGACTTGAAGGTCATTCTGGAGCAATGGCGATGGTATAAGGAAATGCCGAACTTGCCGGGCTCGTACTTCTTGCCCCGCGAACTGAGCAACGCCTGGAACCGCACCGTAATCAATGGTATGAATTATCGCGAATCGTTGGAGGAAGCGATTGATAGTATTGACCGTGAGATGGAACGCAAGGAGCAGGAGTTCGGGTTCGTCAGCGCTGACGGCAAGGTACTGAAAACGCTCGACCTGCCGCAAGTCACAACACCGTGGGAAGGGGTGAATCCATATGTCGCCAAATGACCGTGGCATGGTCGTAAGCCACACCAACCGAACAGCAGAGCCGTTCCGACTGCGCTTCAACCGGTTCATGAAGCAGCTATGGAAGTACCGACTGTCCTATGCATTCATAGCTCCATTCTTGATCTGCTTCGCAGCTTTTATCTTAGTACCGGTTATTCTAGCAATACTGCTCAGCTTCACGTACTTCAACGCGATTGAGAGCCCACGATTCATCGGCTGGCATAACTTCCAGTATTTGCTCTCACAGGATCTTATCTTCTTGAAATACGCCCTTCCTAACACGATCAAGTTCGCCTTGATCGTCGGACCAGGCGGTTATGCGGCCGCGTTCCTGCTAGCCTGGCTCATCTCGCAGTTACCGGCAAAGGCAAGAACCTGGTATGCACTCGCGATGTATACGCCGTCACTGACGGCGGGCATCGCGATGGGGATCGTCTGGCTGCCGCTGTTGACCGGTGACCGCATCGGATACCTGAACAGCTTCCTGCTGAATTGGGGTTTCATTGACCAGCCGATTCTATGGGTAACCAACAAAGCGTATTTGATGAACTCGATGATCGTAGTTACACTCTGGTCGAGTATGGGCGTCGGCTTTCTTGCGATGCTGGCCGGTCTGCTAGGTGTGAATCAGGAGCTGTATGAAGCAGGACGGTTGGACGGAATCAAGAGCCGACTGCAGGAAATCTGGTACATCACGATCCCATCGATGAAGCCGCAGATGTTATTCGGTGCGGTTATGGCGATCGTAGGTACGTTCAAAGCCGGGGCGATCGGAACAGAGTTATCCGGCGTATTCCCTACACCGGAATATTCGGGAACGCTGCTCATCAGTCACATTGCTGATTATGGAGAAGTCCGCTTCGAGATGGGGTATGCCTCGGCTATCTCCGTGGTCCTGCTCATTATGATGTATATGTCCAACCGACTCGGTTTCCGATTGTTCGGCACTAAGGGGGATGAATAATGGCCGCCGTCATTAACACAATGAAGAAGCGAGCGGCAGCGCTCAAGCTGTGGCGTGCGTCCGGGGTCAAGCGCTCTAACGCCTTCGATAAGCTGCTCTATGTCATCCTGACGCTGTTCGCCTTGTTCATGCTGCTGCCGATCGTCTATATATTCAACCATTCGCTCAAGCCGTACAGCGAGCTGTTCGTCTATCCACCGAATATATTCGCCCGCCAGCCGACGTTACAGAGCTTTATTGAGCTGTTCGTGGTGACGAGTTCGTCGGTTATACCGGTCACCCGATACTTGTTCAACAGCGTTATGGTTGCCGTGCTAACCGTAGGCGCAACGATCATAGTGAGCACGCTGTGTGCCTATCCGCTCTCGAAGCACCGGTTCCCGGGGAGTAAAGCGTTGTTCGCCGTCATCCTGCTGTCGCTTATGTTCGCATCAGAAACGGTGCAAATCCCAACCTATCTGGTCATCGTGAATTTGCACCTTGTCGATACGTACTGGGGGCACATCTTACCGCACTTAGCCGCCCCGGTCAGCGTTTTCCTCATGAAGCAATTCATCGATCAAGTGCCGAACGAATTGCTAGAAGCGGCTAAGGTGGATGGGGCGAAGGAAATTCGCATCTTCCTGCAGATCGTCATGCCGATCTGTATGCCGGCTGTGGCGACAATCGCGATTCTGTCGTTTCAAGGCACATGGAACAATATCGCTACATCCTCCTTGTATATGCAGGATGAAGCGATGAAGACATTCCCGTTCTTCTTGTCTACCCTGACGAACGGATTAGTTAACAGCGTAGCTAGACAAGGGGCTGCGGCTGCAGCTGCACTTATTATGTTCGTGCCGAACTTCATCATTTTCCTGATCTTCCAACGGAAAGTGATCGCGACGATGGCACACTCCGGTATCAAATGACAGAGGAAGAAGGGAGGTGCTTCCCATGAAATGGAACAAAATGTGGCGATTGCTGAGAATCACAGTAACTACAGCAGGGCTATCTGCTTTACTTCTAAGCGCGTTGCCGCTTGCGGCTACGGCTGCAATTGAGACGAACTCCAAGGACAGTTCAGGGCAGATTATCTGGACACAGCCTGCGTACTATCCCGTCGGCATCGTTGGAGCCGGACTGAAGGCACCGGATAAGAATAAGCCGGATACGATGATCGCTTCTCCCATGCTGACTCCGAAGGATGTATTCATCGATAAGAAGGACCATATCTATGTCGCCGATACCGGCAACAACCGGATCGTGGAATTTGATCCTACTGGCAAATGGCTCCGGTTCATATCACCGGCCGAAAGTCCGCTCAATAAGCCGGAGGGTGTGTTCGTAGCGCCAGAGGGCGATATCTACATCGCCGATACGGGGAACAAGCGAGTCGTCCGGCTCTCAAGCGAAGGCAAGCTGCTCAGGGAATACAAACAGCCGAAGTCCAAATACATTCCGGAAGCATACAAGTTCGATCCGATCAAGCTGGTCGTCGACAAACGCGGCTTCCTTTACATCGCGACGTTAGGTGGCTATCAGGGCTTGTTGCAGCTCGATCCGGAAGGCAATTTCCAAAGCTTCTACGGCGCTAACGCCACGGAGTTGTCCGCGCTCGACAAGCTGAAGCGCAAGCTGTACACCAAGCAAATGTATGAGAACGAATCTAGTAAGCTACCTGGCTCACTCAGCAGCGTGGCGGTCGACCATGACGGGTTTATATACACAACCACATCAGGCAACGTTTCGACCAACCAGGTCAAGAAACTCAACATTCGCGGCCATAATATGATCCAATACAACTCTAACAATGATGACAAGACAGCCCGAACATTCGGTGAGTTTCGTCCCTGGGACCGGAAGTTCGTAAGCGGTCAAGGGTACTTGAAGCCGCAGTTGATCGATGCGGCCATCGATAGCAACGGGAACATCACCGTCATCGACATGGCGTACAAAATCATTAGCCAGTACGATTCGAACGGCAACCTGCTGTATTTCTGGGGAGGACTTTCGCCGGACTCGACAACTCAGCTCGGTCTGATGAAGAATCCAACCGCAATCGACGCCAACTCCCGCAATGATCTGTACATTCTCGATTCCCAGGAGGGGACGATCCAGGTGTTCCGGTTGTCCGAGTTCGGCTCTCTTGTAAATCAAGCGAATGGCTTAACCATGCAGGGTCGTTACGAGGAAAGTGAGAAGCATTGGAAGGAAGTGCTTCGCGTGAACGCCTTCTTCACTCCAGCGTTGCTCGGTTTGGGCAAGGCGGCATACAAGAAAGGCGAGTATGAATTAGCGCGTGATTATTTCTACGAGGGCGGGAGCCGCACCGGTTATTCCGATGCTTTCTGGCAAATCCGCTTGAGATGGTTCCAATCTCATTTCTCGACACTAGCGAGTATTGTCATAGCGGTCGTCATCGGCTTCATGCTTGTGAATCGGTTGACCCGCAATGCATCGTGGAGAGTAGCTTGGCGTAAGCGTACACGTTCGACGCGCCCGCTAATTATCCAATTGAAACAGATGTTCACGATTGTCAGACACCCGATTGATGGGTTCTCGGCTCTTCGGTACGAAGGCAAGGGCAGCTACTGGAGTGCTCTGATTATTCTGCTCATGGTATTCGGTTCCTTAACGATAACCGCGATGTATACGGGCTTCACCTTCAATAAAGTGAATCCGCAAACGCTGAATTTGCTCATGCTGTTCGGGGAGTTCGCGTTAATCTGGCTCGGTTGGGTTGTGTCTAACTACTTCGTGAGCTCGATCTATCGCGGTGAGGGGCGTTTCCGTGATGTATTCATCGCGAGCAGTTATGCCCTGGTGCCATTAATATTCGTAGGGATTCCACTGGCATTGATCTCTAATGTAATGACGCTTTCGGAGCTAGCGATCTATAACGATTTGTACAATATTATGGTCATCTGGATCGTCTTGATGTTCTTCTGGAAAATCCAGTCGCTGCAAAATTATTCGGTAAGCGAAACGACTGTTAACATCGCTTTCAGCGCCTTCGCTTTCGCGATGATGGGCGTACTATTCATGATTACATTCGGCATTACGAGCGACTTGAAATCATTCGTCTATGAAGTGTACCAGGAGGTGAGGCTGCGATGACGACACGATTCCGATTCCGTGTGCCAATCCGCTGGATCGTCACATTGATAATCTTGGCAGGGGTAGGCACGTACGTTGCGACTCACCTGCAGATCGAGAATATAGAACGAGCCGCATCCGGTGCCGCCGCAGCTGGGAACCCTCCAGGAGCGGAGAAGGTTAATCCAGGGCTGGAGGAGCTGCCGAACGAAGAGAAGATGAAGGTCGTCGGCGAGAATGAGAAGCTTCGACTGAAGCTGGATCCAACAACCGCCCAATTCCTCGTAGAGGATAAGCGGGATGGACGTATCTGGCGTTCTTACCCGGACCCAGCTCAATGGTCGAAGGACACGACACCCAGCTTATGGCGCTCTCATCTGCGTTCACCCGTTATGTTCCAGTACATCGATCTGACGGGCAACAAGTCACAGCCGAAGGAATCGAACCTACTCGATCAGAGGGGAACGATCAAGGATCTGCAGACATTCGACGGAGGTTTCCGGGCTACCTTCGAGATGCCTTCGGCTCAAATTACGATTCCGATCGAGGTGAAGCTCGAGAAAGATTCCGTAACGACACGAATTATCGATTCCGGTATGAAGGAAGGCAGCCTCAGCTTGTTGTGGGTCCGATTATATCCATTCTTCGGAGCCGAACGCTCGGAAGGACAGGACGGATATATGTTCATTCCCGACGGCTCGGGTGCACTGATCGAATATAACCCGAATAGCGCGAATGTTAATCGCATTTACCGGGAAGCGGTATACGGGGATGATGCCGCCTTTAAGACCGGGCAATTCGACAATCCGCGTGAGAGGGTCAAAATGCCGATTTATGGCGCAAAGAACGAGAATCGCGGTTTTCTGGCTGTATTGGAGGAGGGGGCGGAATTTGGCGAAATACTGGCGTCACCGTCCGGCGTGTTCAGTTCTTATAACTGGACGGCCTCACAGGCGAACTACCGCGCTTCCTACAGGCAGGTAACGAACCGGGAGAAGAACCGCTCTTTCATCACCTATAACAAGAAGGATCGATTCCATAGTGACCGGGTCACCCGCTACTTGTTGCTGGATAGCACCAAATCGGACTATTCCGGAATGGCTGAGCGCTACCGGCAGTACTTAATGGAAACGGCCAACTTGAAGAAGCTGGTGCCTAAGAACAGTACCAAGGTCCCGATGGATATTACGATTCTGGGTGCGGATACCGCCAAGGGGCTTATTACAGACCGCTATGTGAAAGCGACGACGACGACGGAAGCGATGCAGATGGTGCAGCGCTTGAACGGACTTGGCATCGACAATATGAGCGTTCGCTACAAAGGCTGGCAAGAAGACGGACTAGGTGCGCTAGGTGGCCTGACGCATGTGGATAGACGGCTTGGCGGCGATAGCGGGATGAAGGAGTTTGTCAAATTCGCGCAGAAGATCGACATCCCGGTGTTCATGAGCACCGAATATTTGCTTAATACGACAGGCGCTGGAGGATTTTCCAAGAGACATGACGGGCTTCGGGATATGGGGGGCACGCCGCTTGGCGATCTGGTCAGCTTGAAGTTCACGCAGCAGAAGATTGTGGAGAAAGACATTGCCTATTTCAAGAGTATCGGTGTAGACGGTGTTGAAATTCTCGGCATCGGCCAAAATATCCATAGCGATTTCAACGCTAATTACGGGTCACCGAGAGACGAGAACCGGGCCATCCAGCAATCGATCCTATCCCAATTCCGCGAAGGTGTCGGCAAAGTAGTTACCAAGAATTCGAACATCTATGCCGCACCGTACAGCGATTCGATCCATGGAATGAGTTACCGCTACTCGAACGATTTGTTCACGAAGGCTGGTATTCCGTTTATACAGATGGCGCTTCACGGGCTTATCCCCTACACAGGGTCAACGTCCAACGAACGCGATCAGTTCCGCCAGGATTTCTTACGTGATATCGAGTACGGGGCGAATCCTGCTTATTTATTCACAAACACGGCTTCGGATGAATTGAAATACATCGAGCACATGTACATGTTCAGTCCTGCTTATAAGGATTGGGAGCAAACAGCTGTACAGGAATATCAGAAGTGGAATGAGGCACTTGGGGACGTCCAGGATCAGTTTATCGTCAACCACCGTATTGTGACGGATCAAGTGCGGGAGACAACATATGCGAACGGCAAGAAGATCGTCGTGAATTATGGGGTTACTCCTTATGCGTATGGAGACAAGACCGTGAAACCGGAAGATTACCTGATCGTGAAAGGGAGTGTGAAGTAATGAGCAGCTCGACACGCAAGCTTAAACTCAAGTCATCTACGATACGCAAGCTCGAAGGCTCCTTGTTCATCGCTCCCTGGATTGTCGGATTTCTCGTGTTTATGGCATTTCCGTTAGGGTATTCCTTCTACATGAGCTTTCATCAAGTCAAAATATTGGCTACCGGTATTCAAACGAAGTATAAAGGCGTTTCCTATTACAAGTACATCTTGTTCGAGAATGCGGACCTGCTGTATAACCAGCTCATCCCGTTTTTGCGTCAGGCGATTCTGATGCTCCCGATCATCGTCGTATTCTCCTTGCTCGTTGCGATTATGCTGAATCAGAAGTTTTGGGGACGTACTTTCTTCCGGGCTGTGTTCTTCCTTCCGGTTATTTTCACAACGGGTCAGGTCGTGACGGAGTTTATTAACCAAGGGGAAGGCAATCTCGATTTTCTTAGCCGCTACAATTTGGCTACATTGGTCGTGACGTATTTGCCTGCTGCGTGGGCAGGGCCGATTGTGAGGGTACTCGACTCGTTCGTGCTTATTCTGTGGTATTCGGGTGTGCAAATTCTTATCTTCCTGGCTGGTCGGCAAACGATTCCGCCTTCAGTGTACGAAGCGGCCCGTATTGACGGAGCGAATCCTTGGGAGACATTCTGGAAGATTACTCTGCCTGCCRTGCTGCCGTTCATTCTGCTGAACTTGATCTATACGACGGTGGACTTGTTCACATTCCCGGGCAACCCGATCTTGAGTCAGGTCAACACGAGTGAGTATGGCTTATCAAGCGCGCTGGCTTGGATATACTTTGTCATCATCTTCCTGTTCCTAGGCATTATCTTCTTCTTGTTCAGCCGCGTCTTCCGCTCCGTGCAAGCGGCCAAATAACGGTTAGGAGGCATTCCACATGGCCAAAATTGTGACGGACCGGCGTTTCCCGGCGATAAACCAGATGAAGCTGCGAAGCTGGTTGACGAAAGTTCGACATGTCGTGCTAGGCAAGGAAGCAGACAAGGGCATGCTGTTCCGGGTGTTCATCTATTTGCTGCTGATCGACATCGCCTATATTTACTTGAATCCGATCTTATACATGATTTCCACTATGGTCAAAAATGCGGGTGATCTGATCGACCCTTCCGTCAGTTGGGTACCGCATCAAGTGTTCACCGGGACGCTACAGGATGCCTGGACGAAGCTGCACTATCCCAAATGGTTCAGTATCAGCTTAACGCTGGCACTGACTGTCTCCGTCGTGCAGACCTTTTCCTGCGCGGTGGCAGGGTACGCGTTCGCGCGACTTGAATTCCCGTTCAAGAACTTCTGGTTCATCTGTCTGTTGATGACATTCGTCGTCCCGCAGCAGGTTATTATTCTACCTCAGCTGTTGGCGGCGAGTCAGCTTCATGTGATGAAGACGTATATCCCGATCATCTTGCCGGCATTTTTCGGCCATGGACTGAAGGGGGCGCTGTTCGTCATCATCTACCGGCAGTTTTTCTCCACACAGCCGAAAGAACTGGAGGAAGCAGCGCGGATCGATGGAGCGGGTGTCTTCCGTGTATTCCTGAAGGTTATGCTACCATTATCGCGGCCAGCTATTCTAGTTGTGTTCCTATTCTCCTTCGTCTGGGCATGGAATGATTATTATACACCTAGTATGTTCCTACTCGGAGCGAAGGACGTTCCTCTGTCTATGGGCGTATCGCAGATTAATGCTGCGCTGGCCCAGCAAGCCGCGCAGACAGGGCCGTCGATCTTCGACGAACCGCTCAAGATGGCGGGTTCCTTCTTGATTATTATGCCGCCGCTCCTGCTGTACTTGTTCGCGCAGCGTTGGTTCGTCGAGAGCGTCGAACGCACGGGTCTCGTCGAATAAATCCGCACAATTCCCCCCGGTCATTCTAATGGCCGGGGATTTCGTATGTATTTGAGGGATCGTATTGGGAGGATTTGTGTTTTGTGGTCCGGAAGGAATATGCCCATGTCCCGTGGAAAGATATTGGAAGCTGGCTAGAGCAGTAGGAGGGGTACTATCATGCGCATCTTGATCGTCGAGGACGAACCGAAAATTCGTGAAGTGCTGATCGCCTATTTCACCAAAGAAGGCTGGGAAACGGATTTTACATCGAATGGGCATGAAGCGGTCTCGAAGTTCGATTACGGCCAACACGATTTGATCTTATTGGATTTAATGTTGGAAGGGCTTCCAGGCGAAGAAGTATGCCGTCTCATCCGGGAGAAGTCCAATGTACCGATTATTATGCTTACCTCAAGGGCGAGGGAATCGGATACGATTGCTGGGCTTAATCTGGGCGCGGATGATTACATCGTCAAGCCTTTTCGGGCGAAGGAGCTCGTGGCGAGAATATATGCCTTGATGCGCAGGGTAGCGCCGGACAAGCAAGGCGGACAGGCCGCGCCGGTTATGTCGTTCCAACGGGGCCAGCTTATGATTAAGCCTGAGGAGAAAGAAGCGTTTGTCCATGGTCATCGGGCAGGATTAACGGCAACCGAATACAAGCTGTTGTCGGTGCTGAGTGCAGAGACGAACAAGGTGTTCAGTCGCATGGACTTGTCCTATAAAGTGCAGGGATATCGCTATCAGGGTGACGGACGGGCCATTGATGCTCATGTGAAAAATTTGCGTAAGAAAATTGAGCCTGATCCGAACCATCCGGTCTATGTTGTAACGGTAGTCGGGTATGGTTACAAGTTCACGGTTGCAGCGGATGAAGCGGAAGAAACCCCATGACGAACATGTTGCGTTTTTTGCGAAAAATGAACGTTATCTTGTTTCTGACGTTTCTATTGTTTTCCATGGTGTTTATTGCGCTCATCGTCGGCCTGTACAATCTGAACTGGAATCAGCTGTTCGATAGCTTCAAGGCCAAGGATCTGGAGAAAACCGCCTTTCTGCTTATGGACGATATGCGGCGGGAAGACATTGGCGAAGGTCCGTTGAACGCGGAGCAGCAAGATTGGCTGCGGCGGAGAGCCGTGTTATATGGGGTGCTGATTCGGTTCGAGAGCAAGAGTGGCAAGGAGGTCTGGGTCGATACCTTCTCGCGAGCCGACCGTAAGCCAAGCGACGACGTCATGCGGGAGACGCCTTATGTAAACAGCGGCAATCTGATCGGCAATATCCAGCTATCGAATCTGGCCCAGAAGGGTGAGCTCGACCCGGCGTTTCAAGGGTTCCAGGAGTTGCTTAAGACTCGGACGAGGCTACTGGTTGGTGCGATCATAGTCGCGGCCATCCTGTTCAGCTTAATCATCTCGAGGAAGTTGTCGCAGCATCTTCAGCACGTGTACTCGATGGCAGCGGAGATTAGCGCAGGCAAGCGGGATGTGCGGATCGCGGTCAGAGGGCCGGAGGAAGTGCGACGGCTTGCCACCACATTGAACGACATGACAACGGAGCTGAAGCGACAGGAGGATTGGCGGCACCACTTGATGGAGGACTTCATGCATGAGTTGCGGACGCCTCTTACCTCGATCCTGTCGCAAGTGGAGGCGATCGTCGATGGCTTATTCGAGCCGGACAACGAACGGCTGCAGGACATCTACGACGAGATGGTGCGCTTGTCGCGGCTCGTCAACGATCTGGAACGGCTATCGGAAGCGGAGGCGGCCCGATTCACGATGAACGTCAGGCAGACGGACATGACCGAGCTGGTGAGACGTGTCCATAGCAATTATAGGGCGCTGGCGCGTGAGAAGGGGATTAAGCTGTTGTTCGAACCGACGAACGTGCCTTGCTACGCCGAGGTTGATCGGGATAAGATCGTTCAGGTGATAACGAACCTCGTGCTGAACGGGATCAAATATACGTCTTCCGGCGGCTCCGTCAGGCTCGTTGTGGATTGGTCGCTGGATTCGATCATCGTGATGTGCGAGGACACGGGGATCGGTATTAAGGCGGACGATTTGCCTTATATATTCAACCGCCTGTACCGGGCGGACAAGTCGCGTTCCCGCTTCAGCGGTGGCGTGGGGCTGGGCCTAAGCATCGCCAAGGCACTCGTCGAGGCGCACCATGGCGTGATCGAAGCGGAGAGCCGGGTCGGGCACGGCTCTCGCTTCTCGGTGCGTCTGCCGAATGTGTACAACGCGTTCGGCGAGCGGGTGTAATACGAAGTTAGCTGATAATAGGAACAGGGCTACCCGCCAAACAGTCTATTGACCGTTTGGTGGGTAGCCCTGTTTTTAATGTATGGATCTAAATTAGTTCAGACTTTTGAAGCAATCTTTGGATAATCGCTGCAACTTCAGCTCTTGACATAAATGCTTTAGGTGCAAGTTCAGAGCTGGTTCTTCCCACAACGATGCCTATTTGTACAACTTCGGCAATACTGCTCTTCGCCCAACTGGAAGCATCTGCTGCATCTGTGAATGAACGCAATGTTTCTTCTGCTGAGCTGGACGTCAGTTTTGCCCTCAGTTCGGTGATCGTCATGGCTTTTGCAATAATGACCATGGCTTGTTCTCTCGTGATCTTGTCCAACGGACGGAAGGTGCCGTCTTCAAACCCGCTAATTAGCTTAAAGGAATAAGCGGTTTGAACCGCCTGATCGTACCAATCCGATGATTGGATATCGGAGAATGGAGCAGCTCCGCTCTCCAGTTTAAGTCCCAATCCCCGAACCA
Source organism: Paenibacillus sp. P4_E11 (assembly GCF_056401635.1). NCBI lineage: Bacteria > Bacillati > Bacillota > Bacilli > Caryophanales > Paenibacillaceae > Paenibacillus > Paenibacillus sp. P4_E11. The sequence goes on from NZ_JBFUIX010000027.1 coordinate 68,645, forward strand.
TGATAGCGGCGAACTCAGCACGAGTTATGTCTTGATCGGGAGTAAACAGTTGATTGCCGATGCCGTTAATGACCAACCGTGAACCCATGTCGTTTACGGCATTTTTGGACCAGTGCTCGGCTACATCCTTGAACTCAATTGGATTCGAAATAATGGAGTAAGTACTATTCGTCAAGCTGTTTATTACGGCGAAATACTTACCGCCTATCATGACGATCTTGGTTGGAACGTGGCGAACGGTTCCATCCGAATCAACCACGACTCCCGTGGTGATTTTGTTCGGGTCTACACCGTCTGGAATAGCAATAGTACGCTCCACGTATGTGTTGAACTTAGAAACATCAATCGTAGTATCCCCGTATGTTGCTTTTACCGTAAAGTTGATCGGTGGGATAACAAGTGTGAATTGTCCATCGGCTGCTGCATTTTCAACAATTCTCACCATGTCAGCTGTCGGAGCGGCAATTTCAATTTGGATCTTGATGTCTTTAAGTTCCGTATTTGGGCCAAACTGTTGGGATATGGCATTAATATTGACCTGTTGAGCAGGTAAAGTATAAGTTGCATTTTCCGTTTTGATTTCAACGACCGCTTGCTTTTGTTCCATGGCTTTAACCGTTTGACCATCAAGTACTCCGATTACAACATCGGATTTGGTGGATACTGGAATCGTAATGACAGCATTCAGTCCTTCTGCCGCAAGCCTTTCTTCCAGTTTCTTCGGATCAAGCGATATAGTCGTTACGGTGCGATTATTTACTTGGGTTGTTGTCGCTGTACCTATATTCTCGACCTTGCCATTGACAAGAACAACGACACTATTGCTTGGCTTCTCAGGTGTAGTTGGAACAACTGGCTCTGTAGGCGTAGTGTTGTCATCTGTAGTGGGTGGAGAATCCGGAACTACAGCATTAGAGACAACAGACGTATTACTTTTACCAACGCTATTAATGGCCTTTACCATAAAGGTATAGTTCAATCCGTTAGTCAAACCACCAATCGTAATCGGACTTGCAGCTCCGGTTACCTTGATGTCTCCTTGTGAAGCTGTTACTTCATATCCAGTAATGGGACTTCCGCCGTTATACGCAGGAGCCGTAAAGGAAATGAAAGCTTGACCGTCTCCAGCAATAGCAGTTACATTCGTTGGCGGTGCTGCAACTCCTTGCGGCATTACGCTCACTTGATTAGAGGCTGGGCTCTCTCCCCCCGGATTCAAGGCTTTTACCACAAAGTAATAAGTCGTTCCATTGGTCAAGCCAGTTACATCATAGCCGTACACGGAACCTCCAACTGTGGCTACTGCTGTTCCAAGAGTGCCTGATGTCACACTTTGATATACTTTGTACTCTGTAGAACCATTCACGGGATCCCAAGCTAATCTCACTTGAGCGTCATCTGCGGTAGGGGATTGCAAGACTGGCGCTCCCGGTGCCGGGACTTGCGGTGTTGCAGAAGCTTCATTTGAGTTGAAACTTTCCAAATTTCCATAATGAGCTTTTACTGCGAAATAATAAGTAGTTCCATTGATCAATCCTGTTACATCCTTACTGTAAACCGATTGACCTACTGAAATTTCGTTGGCATACGTTCCTGGAGCCGTTCCGATCAGTATGGTATAACCTGTCGAGCCGCTAGTTGGAGTCCAAGCAAGATTTACTTGAGAATCACTAGGCGTTGCACTAACAAGGGTTGGTTTTCCTGGCGTCGGATTAACGGTTACTTTGACGATGCTGCTTGTTACCGTTGCTGTTTTGCGGCCGGGTACACTGTTGTCGGTGTTCGTTACGACCACATAATAGTACACATCTCCAGCACTTTGCGTTGGTACGGCAAAGGAAGGGCTCGTTGCTTGGAGGACAGCTGTACCGCCGATCATATTGTTCTCCATATGTCTGATCCACTGGTAGCTTAACGTTCCTGCGCTTGAGGTGGCTGCTACACTTAAGCTGAGTTTGACGTCCTGATTGACCGTGTAACCTTGTGGCTGTGTGGTGATGATCGGCGTCGCCGCATGTGCAATGGCGTTAACCGTTACTTTGACCCTGTTGCTTATAGCCGTTGCTGTTTTGCTGCCGGGCACGGTGTTGTCGGTGTTCGTTACAACGACATAATAGTACGTGTCGCCGGGTCCCGCCGTCGGTACGGTGTAAGAGGCGCTATTTGTATTTAGGATTTCGTAGACGCCGATCATGCTGTCCTCGGTATTTCGGTACCACTGGTAGCTTAGCGTTCCTTGGCTTGAGGTAGCCGCTACGCTTAAAGTGAGGCTGCCGCCCTCATCGACCGTTTGAACCTGCGGCTGTGGTTGTGTGTTGATGACCGGTGTTGCCGCATTCGTCAGCGCGTTAACCGTTACTTTGACCCTGTTGCTTGTAGCCGAAGCGTACACGTTGCCGGTTACAGTGTTGTCATAGTTGGTAACGACCACATAATAGTACATGTCGCCAGGGCTTGAAGTCGGTACGGTGTATGAGGAGCTCTTTGCATTCAGTATTTCGAAGACGCCCATCATGCTATCCTGGGTATTTCGGTACCACTTGTAGCTTAGCGTTCCTTTGCTAGAGGTAGC